>NZ_JASCXP010000036.1:0-29286 GCF_030010695.1 Nocardia sp. CC201C | reverse complement strand
CGATTTGACACGAACCGAATCGAGGTGTCCCCTGTCCGCCATCCACGTCACCTATCTGCCGGACCGGCACATGTTCGCCCTCTGGACCTGGGCCGGAACCGGCCCCGGCGCCGCCCCGCGCGATATCGGGGAGCGGGAAACCGTCGCGCTGGCCGTGCCGTCCGGGCGGCGGATCGAGATCGCCGACGTCGAATGCGCCCTGGTGGAACCCGAGCGACTCCCGACGCTGGCACTGCCCGACCTCGCGTCCTCCGGTCGGGCGTGGCTCGCGGCGCTCACCGACACACCCGGTCCCTTACCCACCGCCGCGCACGCGGTGCCCAACGCGGCGGGAACGGCCGTGGTGTCCGCCGAACGGGCACTGCGGACCCTGCGGGAGACGGTGGCCCTCTCCGGCGAACTGCGCTCGGGCCTGAAGGCGGAGCTGCGGCCCTACCAGGCCCGCGGCATCACCTGGCTGCGGGAGACGACCACCGCGCACGGTGGCGCGGTGCTGGCCGATGAGATGGGCCTCGGGAAGACGGTGCAGGCCATCGGCTTCCTGCTGGGGCGGGCCGCCGAGGGTCCGCAACTGGTGGTGTGCCCGACCTCCCTGGTCGGCAACTGGGTGCACGAGATCGAACGATTCGCACCCGGCCTGCGCGCCGTGGCCTGGCGGGGCGGGCAGCCGCCGCACGCGACGGCGGGCACGGTGGTGGTCACCGGCTATCCCACCCTGCGCGGGCACGGCCCCGCCCTGACCGAAACACACTGGGCCGCGGTGGTGTTCGACGAGGCGCAGGTCCTGAAGAATCCGCGCACGCAGGTGGCCAAGGCGGCGCGGGCCATCGCCGCGGCGGTGCGGGTGGCGCTCACCGGTACCCCGGTGGAGAACCATCTCGACGAGCTGTGGGCGCTGCTCAACCTGGTGGTGCCCGGGGAGTTCACGCACCGGTCACAGTTCCGCCGCCGATTCGTGCGGCCGGTGCACGAGGGGTCGGCAGAGGCGGTGCTGCGGCTGCGCGACGCCATCGAACCGGTGGTGCTGGCGCGGCGCAAGGCCCAGGTGGCGGCGAGCCTGCCGCCCAAGATCCACAGCGACCTGGTCTGTGATCTGACCGCCGAACAGGAGACGCTCTACGACCGGCTGCTCGACCGCGCCGAGGCGGAAGGCTTCGGGTCCGGAGCGCAGCGGCACACGCGCGTGCTGGCGGTGCTCACCGAGTTGAAGCAGGTGTGCAACCATCCCGGCCTCATCACCGGCGAGCTGGACGAATTGTCCGGGCGCTCGGGCAAGTTCGACGTATGCGCCGATATTCTCGCCAACAATGTGGAGGTCGGCGCGCCCACACTGGTGTTCACGCAGTACCGGCGCACCGGGGAGCTGTTGGTGCGGCTGTGCGCCGAACGGTTCGGGGTGACGGCCCCGTTCTTCCACGGCGGGCTGAACCAGCAGGAGCGCGCCGAAATCGTGCGGCGATTCCAATCCGCCGACGGCCCACCGGTTCTCGTGCTGAGCTTGAAGGCGGCCGGGACGGGGCTGACATTGACCCGGGCGGCGGATGTGGTGCATTTCGACCGCTGGTGGAATCCGGCGGTGGAGGCGCAGGCCTCCGATCGCGCGCACCGCATCGGGCAGACCCGCACCGTCACCGTCACCACGCTGACCTCGGGCACCACCATCGAGGAGCACATCGCGGGCATGCACGACCGCAAATCGGCGCTCACCGATCTCTCCGATGCCGCCGGAGTGGCGACTCTGGCCCGCCTCGACGACGACCGACTCATGGAACTGCTGCGCCGGAAGCGAGGCAACTGATATGCCCGACAACGAATTCGGTTTCACGACGTGGGGTATGGACTGGGTGCGCCTGGCCGAACCGCTCTCGGTGACCAAACCCGAACCGCTGCTGCCCCGCGCCCGCAGCATCGCCCGGCACGGCGGGGTGCGGACGGAGATCGAGCACAGCGTGGTGCGCGCCACCATCCACCGCGGTTCCGAGGCGTCGGTCACCTACCTGGAGTTCGCGCCGCTGACCGGCGCCGCCATCCGCACCATCGCCGAACTCGTCCCCGCCGGTGCGCTGACCCCGACCGACGAGATGCACGCCGCGATCCGCGCCGCGGGCATCTCCCTCGCGCCCACCCTCACCAGCGCGGACTGCTCCTGCCGCGCGCGCACCACCCGCTGCGTCCATATGCTCGCCACCTGCTACACGCTGGCTCGCATGGTGGACGAGAATCCCTGGCTGGCCCTGGACCTCCAGGGCTACCGCACGGGCGGCGCGACCGAGGAGGGCCCGGAGCCCGCGCCGGCCCGCTGGACCCCCATCGACAGTCTGGATCCCGCCCGGTTCTTCGACGTCGCCTGAATACGGTCGGCGCGGCTGGGCGACCGTGGAAGTCACCGTCGAGCATCCCCGCATCTCCCAGGAGCACGGCGTGCTCGATGGCGACTTCGCCCATCCGTGGGTGACCATCCCGCTTCTCCCAGCCGCTGAGCCGAGTCGCGACCGACCGCGGATCAGGCGTTCGTTCCGCTGTCGACGGTGAGGAACGCGCCGGTGACGCTGCGGGCGGAATCGCTCGCGAGATAGGCGACGGCGGCGGCGATATCGGTGGCCGCACCGAAGCGGCCCAGGGCGGTGAGCTGGACCTGGCCCTCGGCGTGATCGCTGTCGGCGGGGTTCATATCGGTGTCGGTGGAGCCGGGCTGGATGAGATTGACGGTGATGCCGCGCGGGCCGAGTTCACGGGCAAGGGCCTTGGTGAATCCGTTGAGGGCCGATTTGCTCAGGTTGTAGAGCGCCAGTCCGCCGAAGGGCGCGTGCTCGACCAGGTTGGTGCCGATGCTGATGATGCGGCCACCCTCGGTCAGATACTTCAGCGCGGCCTGCGCGGCGACGAACGGGGCGCGGGCGTGGATGTGCAGGGCGTTGTCGATCTCGTCCACGGTGAACTCCTCGAACGGCTTGGCCGGGAAGATACCCGCGTTGTTGACCAGCACATCGAGTCGGCCGAGCTCGGTGGCGGCGCGGTCGACGGCGGCGGCCACCGCGGAGGCGTCGGCGCTGTCGGCCCGTATCGCCACGGCCCGACGACCCAGCGCCTCGAGTTCGGCCACCATGTTCTTCGCCAGCACCTCATTGGCCTGGTACGTCAGTGCCACATCCGCGCCCGCGGCGGCGAGCGCGCGGGCGATCGCCGCGCCGATCCCCCGGCTGCCACCGGTCACCAGCGCCACCTTGCCCGTCAGATCCGACATCGGAACCCTCCATAACTTTTTGTGTCGATCAGTACATAAATACCCAAGCAGAGGTCGGCCGGTCGCGTCAAGGGGTATATTTAACGATCGACACAGAAAGGAGTCCGCCATGGCGGAACGCGGACGGCCACGGGCGTTCGACCGCGACATCGCGCTGCGGCGCGCCATGGAGGTGTTCTGGGAGCACGGCTACGAGGGCGCGTCCATGACCGACCTCACCACCGCCATGGGCATCAACTCCCCCAGCCTGTACGCGGCCTTCGGCGGCAAGGAGGCGCTGTTCCGCGAGGCCGTCGCGCTCTACGGCCGCACCGAGGGCGGCCTGACTGAACGCGCCCTGCGCGAGGAGCCCACTGCCCGCGCCGCCATCGAGGCCATGCTGCGCGACAACGCCCGCTCCTACACCACCCCCGGCTCACCGCGCGGCTGCATGGTGGTGCTGGCCGGCTCCACCTACACCACCCGCAATACCGCCGTCCGCGACTTCCTCATCGATATGCGCAGGTGCACAACCGAAGACATCCGGCAGCGGCTGGAACGCGGTGTCGCCGACGGGGATCTGCCGCCGGACACCGATATCGACGCCCTCGCCGCCTTCTACGCGACCGTGCTGTACGGACTGTCCATTCAGGCCCGCGACGGTGTGGACGACAGCGAACTGCAACGCTCCATCGACACCGCCATGGCGGCCTGGCCGGTACCGGCGCGCTGATCCCTTGCCGCCCAGCGCCTGTCGACCTCAGGCGCGCGGCGTCACATCGGATTCGACGATCCGCTCCGACGGCGCGGGCAGCCGCCGCGCCAGCACCTCACCCCGGAAGAACTCCGGCATGGAGCGGGCGAGCAGCAGATACAGCGGCACCCCGAGCAGCAGGGTGCCCACGCCGAGCAGGAAGACCCCGCCGATCTGCCAGTGCGGCGGGAAGGGCAGCGTCCAGGCGGAATCGCCGTAATCGGCCTGCCAGGAGGTGACGGCCGTCCAGCCCGCCGCGAACAGCAGCATGCCGCCGCCGAGCGCGGGCAGCACGCCCTTCATGACCAGAGCCCTTCGGTCCGAAGCGAATTCGTGCCGGTACAGCCAGGCGCAGCTGACGCCGGTGAGACCGTAGTAGACACCGATGGAGATGCCGATGGCCGTCACCGCGTCGGCGATGAGCCGCCCGCCGGAGGCGAAGTTCAGCGCCACATAGAGCAGCACCGACAGCGCGCCGAACGCCACCGTCGAGACGATCGGGGTGCGGAAGCGCGGATGAACGCGGCCGAACGCCTCCGGCAGCGCGCGATGCAGCGCCATGGAGTAGGTGGTGCGGGCGGTCGGCAGAATCGTGGTCTGGGTGGAGGCCGCGGCCGAGGTGAGCACCATGAGGAACAGCAGGTGCACCAGGAACGAGCCGACCGGGCCCGCGCCGAACACCGCGGTGCCGAGCGCGCCGAGCACATCGTCGACATGATCCGGATTGGCCAGGCCCAGCCCCTCGGTGCCGCTGCCCGCGAACGCCTGCGCCGCCACCGTCACCAGCAGGTAGAGCGCGACGAGGGTGATGGTGGACAGTACCGCCGACCGGCCCGGCGTGCGCCGTGGGTCCACCGTCTCCTGGTTCACCGAGACCGCCGAATCCCATCCCCAGTAGATGAACACCATGAGCAGCAGCGCGGTCACGAAATCGTTGAACGAGCCGATCGCGAACGGGTTGAACCACTCCCAACTCGGCGTCGCCGCACCCACGGCGGCGTGCCCGAGGAACACCCGCACCAGCGCGACCACCGCGAACAGCACCAGGATCACGAACTCGACGGCCAGCAACCAGGACTGCAACCGCGCCGACACATCGATCCCGGCCACCGCCACCGCGGTCATGACCACCAGATAGACAATGCCCAGCAACAGCACCCACCAGCTGGTGGCGTCCGCCCCGATCCCGTCGGCACCCACCAGCAGGAAGGTGTACTGCGCGCTGATCTGGGCCAGACTCGCCATCACCAGCAGATCCGACACCACGATCGCCCACCCGGCCATCCACCCCGTGAACGGACCGAACGCCCGCGTCGCCCACACGAAGCTGGTCCCCGGATCCGGTTCCACCGCATTGAGATCCCGGTATCCGATGGCCACCAGCAGCATCGGCACGAACGCCAGCAGCACGATGATCGGAGCCTGCAACCCCACGGCCGCAACCACCAGTCCGAGCGTGGCGGTAATGCTGTACGCGGGCCCGGCGGAGGCCACACCGATGACGACGCTGGACGCCAGGGAAAGCGCACCTGACCGCAGGGTGCTCGGAGAAGTCACCGAACAAGGTTAATGGCAACCGTCCCGCAACCAGGAATCCGAGGCCGCATCCGAGCGGAGCACAACCGAGCGGGGGCCGCGCCCGAACGGCGGGGCCGCATCCGAGCCACGTAGGTCCGCGCTCGAGTCGCAGCGCCAGCGGCGCGGCTTCCCGGGTGCCGCCGTCCTACATCCGGCGCAGGGCGGCGATCCGCTGCTCGAGCTGATCGGCGGTCGCCAAAGCCGTGGGCGGTCCCCCGCATTCGCGGCGCAATTCCCCGTGGATCACCCCGTGCGGCTTTCCGGTCCGATGGTGATGCATGGCCACCAGGCTGTTCAGCTCCCGACGCAGTTCCCCGAGCCGGTCGGCGGTCGCCGCCCGCTCGGTGGCCGCGGTGATTCCGGCCCCCGATTCGGGTCGCACCGCGGTGTCCACCGCCGCGCTGCGCTCCTGCAACTGCCGGGTCTGCCGGTCGCGCAGCAGCGCCCGCATCTGGTCGGCGTCGAGCAGACCGGGAATGCCGAGGTAGTCGGCCTCCTCGTCACTGCCCGCGAAGGTCGCGGTGCCGAAGGAGTCGCCGTCGTAGATGACCTGGTCGAGTTCGGCGTCGGCGGCGAGGGCGACGAACTTGCGCTCCTCCTCCCCCGGCTCGTCTTTCTGCCGGTTGGCGTCGATGAGCAGTTCGTCCTCGAGGGCGCTGGCCTCGCGGTGCGGTTTGCCGATCACGTGGTCGCGCTGGATCTCCAGCTGCGCCGCCAGGTCGAGCAGCACCGGCACCGAGGGTAGGAAGACGCTCGCGGTCTCCCCGGGTCTGCGCGCACGCACGAAACGTCCGATGGCCTGCGCGAAGTACAGCGGCGTCGACGCGGACGTGGCGTACACGCCCACCGCCAGCCGCGGCACGTCGACGCCCTCGGACACCATCCGGACGGCCACCATCCACGGGTCGGTGCTCCGGCTGAACTGGTCGATGCGGTCGGAGGAGCCCGGATCGTCGGAGAGCACCACGGTCGGCTTGCTGCCGGAGATGTGCTCGATCAGTTCGGCGTAATCGCGGGCCTTCTCCTGATCGGTGGCGATGATCAGGCCGCCCGCGTCCGGCATCCCGGTGGCGCGCAGCTGCCGCAGGCGGGTGTCGGCGGCGGTGAGCACCTTCGACATCCAGTCACCGGCGGGGTCGAGCGCGGTGCGCCAGGCGCGGGCGGTGTGCTCGGCGCTCAGCGGTTCCCCGAGCCTGGCCTGGTACTCCTCGCCCGCGCTGTCGCGCCAGTGTGCGTCACCGCTGTAGGCGAGGAAGACCACCGGACGCACGACGCCATCCGCGAGGGCCTCCGAATAGCCGTAGGTGTGGTCGGCACGCGACTTCTCGAAACCCGACTCGTCGGGCTCGTAGCTGACGAACGGAATCTTCGAGTCGTCGCTGCGGAACGGCGTACCCGTCAGCGCCAGGCGTCGGGTGGCGTCGCCGAATGCCTCCTCGACCGCCTCACCCCAGCTCTTGGCGTCACCGGCGTGATGGATCTCGTCGAAGATCACCAGGGTGCGCCGGTTCTCGGTGCGCACCCGATGCTTGAACGGATGCGAGGCCACCTGCGCGTAGGTGACGACCACACCGTGGTAATCCGACGATGTGGAACCCGTGGAGTTGGAGAAGTTGGAATCGAGCTGGAGTCCGCTGCGTTGCGCCGAGGCCGCCCACTGGTGTTTGAGGTGCTCGGTCGGTGCGACCACGGTCACCTGGTCGACGGTGCGATCGGTGAGCAGTTCGGCGGCGATACGCAGCGCGAACGTGGTCTTACCGGCACCGGGCGTGGCCACCGTGAGGAAGTCCCGTGGCTTCGACGTCAGATACTTGGTGAGAGCCCTACGCTGCCATGCACGAAGCGAACCGCCACCACCCGAAGTCACTCGGAAGAGATTAGCGACCGCGACCGACACCGCACCAATTCGACACATCACAGTTGGGTGGTTCCCGACACATTGGCAGGTCGCAAGCCAACCGCAACCCAGGTGGGCGATGCTGTAACCACCATGAACGAGCACGCTGGCCCTTCTGCGACATCCGCCGCATCGAGCGGCGTGCTCGCGCGTGTCGCCGCCGCCGTGCGCCGCGGCTGGGAACTCGTCGCCCATGTGGCCGTGAAGGCGTGGGACGATTCGATTTTCGCCAAATCCGCCGCGGCCGCGTTCTGGCAGACGCTGTCACTGGCCCCGCTGCTGCTGGGCCTGCTCGGCAGCCTCGGCTACGTGGGCGGCTGGTTCGGCCCCGACACCGTCCAGATCGTGGAATCCAAGGTGATCAGCTTCAGCCGGAAGCTGTTCAGCCCCAGCGTGGTCGACGATCTCATCGCGCCGACGGTCAACGACGTGCTGTTGCGCGGACACGGCGGCGTGGTCTCCTTCGGCTTCGTGCTCTCGCTGTGGGCGGGGTCCTCGGCCATGGCCACCTTCGTGGACGCCATCACCGCGGCACACGGCCAGGCCGATGCCCGACATCCGGTGTGGCAGCGGCTGTTCGCCCTGCTGCTGTACGTGGGTTTCCTGGTGGCCTCGGTGCTCATCCTGCCGCTGGTCGCGCTGGGACCGGCGCTGGTGGGCCGCGCGCTGCCGGAGAGCTGGCGCGAACCCGGACTGCGGCTGGTCGACAGTTTCTACTACCCCGGCACGGCACTGCTGCTCATTGTGGGCTTGACCACCCTGTACAAGCTGGCGCTGCACCGCACCCTGCCCTGGCACCGGCTCTTCGGCGGCGCACTGGTGGCCGGGGTGTTCTTCATGGCCGCCAGCGAGGGCCTGCGCCGCTACCTGACCTGGGTCACCCGCACCGGCATCAGCTACGGCGCGCTCGCCACCCCCATCGCCTTCCTGCTGTTCACCTTCTCCCTCGGCTTCGCGGTGATCCTGGGTGCGGAGTTCAATGCCAGCGTGCAGGAGTTCTGGCCCGCCCGCCAGACCCGCTGGACCCAGTTCCAGCAGTGGCTGGCGCAGCGCCGTCGCCGACGGCTGTCCGAGGACATCGGCCCCGACGACGGTGATCCGGACACCGATCTCCCGCCCCCGCTGCCGCCCGCGGACCCTCAGCCGGTACGGACGGTCTGAGCGTCCCCGGGCCGATCGTCGGCCATCCGCTCGGCCAGTACAAGTGCCATCTCCACCAGGTCGTAGCCCGGCGCGAATCCGTCCGGCTCGGTCCGGAGTGCCCGAAACCCCACCCGTTCGAAGAAGCCGCGGCTCATCGGCGTGGTTTCGATCGTCACCTGCTCGAAGTCCGCGGCGGCGATCAGATCGAGCCGCGCGGCGAGCAATTCCCGTCCGAAGCCCGACCCGTGCCGTGTCCGATCGACCATGCCCCAGCAGAGCACGGCCACGGTGGCGTCCTCGTCATCGGCCTGGAGTCCTCCGCAGGCGACGAGCCGCCCGTCGGTGTCCGCGCCGACGAGGTAGGGACCGTGTAGGTCGTCCAGGAATTCGACGAAGTCGTCACGCTCCCGGGGCGCGAAGAATTCCGGCACATTGCCGTCGAACAGTGCCAGGCACCCGGCACGATCGGTCTCATCGTAGGGCCGCAGCCGCAAGCCTTCGGTGTCGAGCACCTTGCCCATGGTGATCGACTTCCCGCCCGATCCCAGCTCGGTATCGGGCCGCCGGACCAGTTCGGTCCATCCGGCGCGCTGGTAGAGCTCGACCGCCCGCGCGTTGAAGTCCTCCACCTGCAGCCTCAACACCCGCTCGCCGCCGTCGAAGGCCCGGCGCTCGGCCCACGCCAGCAGGCGTCGTCCGACACCCCGGCCCCAGCTCGCGGGTTCGACATGCAGTGCGGCGACGAGATTCCCCTCGAGGTACACCATGCCGACCACCCGGCCGCCTCGTTCCGCGACCGCCAGTTCAGCCCACCGCTCCGCGACATAGTTCTCGGCGATCCGCCGGGCGACGTAGGCGTCGGAGGAGCTCGGCGGCAGGTGTGGGGCGAACGCGGCACGCCAGGTCGCGTGCAGCAGCCGGACCACGTCGGGTCGGTCCGTTTCCCGGGTGGCCCGAATCCTGTCGATGCCGCTGTCCGGCATCCTTCCTCCAGGCCGCGGCATATCGCGATGCGGCGCATTCGATTCCTCGATGGCATCGTGCACAGCGTCAGTGTTCGCACCCGGAGATAACCGGTCAACACGTTTTCCGGCGATCGCGATCCCCCGGTGAGCCAGGCGCTGGCCGAAAACGGTTGCGATGCTTACCCATCGCGCGTTCTCGTCATCCCGCGCGCCACGCAGGTACCTTGCGGGTATGGGTCATCCGTTCGATCGAGCCGACATCCGTCCCGCCACCGCCGCCGATATCGACCCCGCGGTCCGCACCCTCACCCGCGCTTTCGAGCACTATCCGATGACCCGGCGCAGCCTGGCCCCGGACGACTACCTCACCCGCCTGGCCCGCTACCAGCGCCTGTTCCTCACCGGCATCGGCCTGCCCCACGGGCGGGTGTGGGTGACCGACGACCACAGTGCCGTCTCGGTCTGGTTGACCCCGCGCACCCCGCTCAGCGTCTTCGCGGATCTCGCCGCGGAATTCGAGGACATCAGCGGCAGCCGCGCCGACGTGGTCGCGATGGACGGTCCGGTGATCGAGGCGCACCGTCCCGCGGAGCCCGTCTGGGGTCTGGCCGTCGTCGGCGTGGACCCGGACCGGCGCGGCCGGGGTCTGGGGCGGGCGGTCATCGCCCCGGGCCTGGCCGCCGCGGATGCCGAAGGCGTACAGGCGTTTCTGGAGACGCAGGACGCGGCGAATCTGCCGTTCTACGAATCGCTGGGGTTCAAGGTCGTCGGCGAAGCTCGGCTGCCCGACGACGGCCCGATGCACTGGGCCATGCTCCGACCGACGCCCTGAGCGGCCGGGCTGGCTGATCAGCGGCTCACCATGCCCTCGCCCGCGCGCACCGTCGTCGTCGGGGAGGCACCGCGCAGGATGGGCACGATGGCGAGGGCGAAGGCTCCGCTCATGAGCAGCCACGGGCCGGCGGCGCCGATTCCGGTGGTGGGTAGCAGATCGGACAGCAGACCGGTGGCCGTCGCCGCGGGCAGTACCGCCAGTCCCCCGATCGAAGCGAACAGCCCGTAGTAGGTGCCCAGCCAGCGGTCCCCGGCAAGGCCGGGAATCATCGCCCGGGCGGTGGGGGTGGCGATCATCTGGCCCACCGTGAACAGCAGGATGAATCCGACCAGTACGGTCAGCGCCGCCGCACCGCGCAGGTTCGCCGCGACACCGGCCGCTCCGACGGCGAACGCGGCGGCCATCGACGCCAGGCCGACCGCCAGGCACGTCGCGGGCCGCAGATCCGCGACGACCGCGGTGACCGGCAGCTGCCCGAAGACCACCAGCAGCGACGCCGCCGCGAACAGCACGCTCAGGGGTGCCGCCGATCCCCATGCCCGGTCCACCTGCAATGGCAGCAGCAGGTAGAGCTGGTTGTAACCGACCAGCTGCACGCTCATCACCGCGGCGAAGGCCAGGAACCGGCGGTTCGCCAGCGCCGCATGCCAACCGGACACCGATCCCGCGTCACCATGTGAGCGCTCGCCGGGGTCGCCGGGCAGCCAGCGCAGCTGGGCGCAACCGATCACCACGAACAGCGCGGCGGCGACCAGGCAGGCGGCGGTGAAGTCGACCAGCAGCAGGACGGCCCCGACCAGCGGGCCGAGGAAGGTGCCCAGCTGACCGAAGGCGGTGAACAGGGCGAACGCGCCGAGCCGCGCGGAACGCGCACTGTCGAGTCGAGCGTCGGGGCGGTCGGGGTCCGTCGCGGTGGCCGCCGGTGCGACCGCGCGGGCGAGCGCGGCCTCCACGGCCGGGGAGAACAGCGCACCGGCGAAACCGGTGAGCACCGCTCCCACGGCGATCCCCGCCAGACCGGTGGACAGACCCAATCCGAGGAATCCGAGCACCCGGCAGGCGCAGCCCAGCAACACCACCGGCCGCACCCCGATCCGGTCGGACAGTATCCCGCCGACGATGAACAACCCCTGTTGCGAGACAGTCCGCAACCCCAGCACCGCGCCGATCACGGCCGAGCCCTGCGCGAGATCGTCGCTCAGGTGCACCGCCAGATACGGCAGCACCATGAAGAATCCGACATTGAACGCCAACTGGGTCAGCACCAGCAGGCGCACCACCGGACCGGCCGCCCGGAACCCACTCACCGCCGTCACGCGGCGGTCCCCACCGGGCAGCCGACCGATCACCGCGCTTCCACCGCGACCGCCGTGGGCAGGAAGCGGATGTGCAGCCCGCCGTCGGCGGTGTCGGTGACCTCGGCGCGCACCTGATACACCTCGGCGATCAGGTCGGCGGTGAGCACCTCACGGACCGGCCCGGCCGCCATGACCCGACCGTTGCGCAAGACGATCAGGTGATCGCAGAACATGGCGGCCAGGTTCAGATCGTGCAGGGCGACGATCGAGGTCACCGGCAGCCGTGCCACCAGCGCCATCAACTCCAGTTGATGGTGGATGTCCAGGTGGTTGGTGGGTTCGTCGAGCAGCAGTTCCCGTGGCTGTTGGGCCAGCGCGCGGGCGATCTGCACCCGTTGCCGCTCACCGCCGGACAACCGATGCCACAGGCGGTCGGCCTTGTCCTCCAGGCCGGTGTGTGCCAGCGCGGCGACGACCGCGGCATCGTCGGCCGCGCGATCGCTGTCGAACAGGCCACGATGCGGAATCCGGCCCAGCCGCACCACTTCCCGCACGGTGACGTCGACATTGGTGTCCGCGTGCTGCGAGACCACGGCCACCGCCCGTGCCACCTCCCGCCGCCCGATCCGGCGCAGGTCACGCCCGTCCAGTTCGACGGTGCCGGCGGTCGGTGCCGCCAGCCCGGCGAGCAGCCGCAACAGCGAGGACTTGCCGGAACCATTGGGGCCCAGCAGACCCACGGTCTGCCCCGGCTCCGGATGCACGCTGACCGAGTCGACGACGATCGCCCCACCGCGATCCCAGGTCACGCTGTCCGCGTGGAGTGTCATGCGGCCGCCCTCCGTCGGAACATGATGAGTACGAACACCGGGACGCCGATCAGGGCGGTGCCGACGCCCACCGGCAGCGGCGTGGGAGCGAAGGCCACCCGGGACAGCGCGTCGACCCACACCAGGAATACGGCGCCGAAGATCGCGGCGACCGGTACCAGCCGGGCGTGCCCGGGACCGACCAGAAACCGGGCCGCGTGCGGCAGCACCAACCCCACGAAGCCGATCGCGCCCGCCACGCTCACCAGTGCGGCGGTGATCAGCGAGGTGAGCACCAGCAGCCCGGCCCGCACCCACGGCACCGGCATGCCGAGCGAGGCGGCCACCTCGTCACCGAAGGTGAAGGCGTCCAGCACGAAGGCCAGCACCGCGCAGACGAGCACGCCCGCGACCGCCACCGTGCCGGTCAGCCACACATCGTCCCAGCGCACCCCCTCCAGCGAGCCGAGCAGCCAGAACATCACGCCCCGGGTCTCGTCGGAGTCGGCGAAGGCGAAGATCACGAAGGAGGTCAGGGCGGAGAACAGCTGGGTCATGGCCACTCCGGCCAGGATCACCCGTTCATTGCTGCCGCCCGACCCGCGCGCCAGCAGCAGCACCAGGGCGAAGGCGAGCAGCGCACCGACGAACGCGCCACCGGACATGCCGATCACCGCGCCGCCCAGGCCGAGCACTCCGATGATCACCGCGCCGGTGGAGGCGCCGGAGGAGATGCCCAGCAGAAACGGGTCGGCCAACGGGTTGCGCAGCAGCGACTGCAGCACCACACCGCACACCGCCAGCCCGGCGCCACATGCCGCGGCGACCAGGGAGCGGGGCAGCCGGTCCTCCCAGACGATGGCGTCCTCGGTGCGCCGGACCGGGATATCGGTCAGACGCAGGTGGTTGGTCAGGATGTCGCGCACATTCACCAGGGAGATGTCCGCGGTGCCCAGGGTCACGGCGACCATCACCGACAGCACCAGCAAGGTGAGGCCGACCAGTATCAGGGCGGGGCCGGTGGCGCGGTTGCGGGTGGCGACGCGACCGCCGCGATCGAGCGCGGTCACCGCGGTGGCAGTTGGGCGAGGCCGTCGACGAGCTTCTCGATGCCGTCCACGGCGCGGATCGACGGATTCAGCTCGGCACCGTGCAGTGCGATGTACCGCTTGCCCTGTACCGCCGTCATCGCACCCGCCACCGGATCGGACGCCAGGAAATCCTTCTTGTCGTCCAGGCGATCGCCAGGGAAGCGAGTGCGGGCCAGATCACCGAGCACCAGGATGTCCGGATTGCGGTCCACCACGGCCTCCCAGCTCACGGCCGGCCAGTCGTCGGCCACCTCGGCGAAGATATTCGTCAGCCCCACCGTGGTGGCCAGCAGATTCGCCGAGCCCGTCCCCCCGGCGAAGTACGGGCTCCTGGTGTCGGCGAACCAGAAGCCGACGGTCTGCCCGCTGGCCCGCACCTTCTCGACGGCGGCATCGGTGCGCTGCTTCAGCTCCGCCACCAGCCGCGCGCCTCGGCCGGGCACGTCGAAGATCTGCGCGAGCTCGGTGATCTCCTGATAGAGGGCGTCCATGGTGAGCGGCCGGGTGCGTTTTCCGCCGGCGTTGATGGACCGGCCGTCCGCGCAGTCGGTGGGCGACAGGTAGGTCTCGATGCCGGTCTCGGCGAACCGCTCCCGAGTGGCGACGCCGCCCTCCCGCTTGAAGTGCCGCCCGAACGATGCCGTGATCAGATCCGGGTCGGTGTCGAGCACGGCCTCGTAGGACGGGGCATTGTCCGCAAGCCGGGGCACATCGGCATTGGCCTCGGCCAGATTATCCCGGACCGGATCGGTCCAGGACGCGGTGCCCACGATCTTGTCCGCCAGTCCGAGCGAGAGCAGGATCTCGGTGGACCCCTGGTCCAGGGACACCACCCGGGCGGGTGCCCGGTCGAAAGTCTGTGACAGACCGCAGTTCTCGAGCGTCAGCGGGTAGTTCACCACGCCCTCGGTGTCGGATGCCGCCGCCGTGTCGTCGATCGGTTCCGAGGCACCGCAACCGGCGAGCACACCGGCGGACAGCATGGCGACAACGGCCGAGACGACTAGTCGGCGGGGGCTCGGGCGCATCGGAAACCTTTCATCAGGATCGCTCGGCGGTAGCGAGCGGCACCACAAATTAGGGCAGGCTAAGCATCGTACAGACGTTGTCCAGTGGCACCACGCGCGGCCGATCCACCGGGAGCCCCGGCACTCACCGACACCCCCGCGCGCTCACGCGTACGGGTCGGTGATCTGCCTGAGCTCACCAGCTACCGGAACATTCTCTTCGACACCATGGTGCATATCCCAGGACATGGCCATCCCCCTGGGCCGCACCATCACCGTCTCCCTCGAAGCCGCCGCCGACCGCGCGGTGGAGGTCGGCTGGCCGGTCTGGGACCGTCATCGCCTCGACGGCGTGCGGCTGCGCGCCACCGATTCCAGCTGGGAACACGGCGACGGACTCGAGATCCACGGCCCCACGCTGGCCCTACTGCTCGTGATCACCGGCCGCCCAGCGGGTTTCGCACACACCGCCGGGCCGGGGGTCGAGATCCTCGCGACTCGGCTGGAAACCGCTTCCCGGGCAACGGAAACCGCGACGGCACCGAAAGGTGAAGGCGAGGAAAGCGGAGATGCTGGAACATGTGAAGTGTGAGAAGGAAGCGTCCCCATGGCCTCGCCGTCACCGACTCTAGCACTACACCGGAACGAGCTCCGCGAGATTTCTCGGTGTGATCACGATCGAACCGTCGGGCAGCTGCCCGGGGTCCTCGCGTCCGACATAGGTGATCGGTTGGCCCGCCACCGGGCTGGGATCGCCGATGTCCGCGCCCAGCAATCCGGCGAGGTAACCGACTTTCAGATACCGGCGTTCGACCACGCTGCGGATCAGGTCGACGGTCGAGAGGCGGTTGTCCTCCACCCGATTGAACGTTTGTCCCGACAGGTGCAGGTGGGTCCACACCGCCCGCCAGCGCTTGCCTCCGCCGCGGATGAACGCCAGGGGCAGGGCCACGCGACCAGCACCACGGAGATCCGACTTCATGCGCACCGTCTGCGGTTCGAACGGTGCGCCCCGCTGCTCGCCCTCGCGGAGCATGAAGCCGAAGAACGATTCGGCGACCTCATCGAATCCCTCCCCGGAGTAGATGTTCACCTGGGGAATCACAATCCGCGCGGGAACCTTGGCCAGGTCGACTTCGATGAACTCCGATGCGCCGAACGGTGCCTCGGTGATGTCGCCCGAATGGCATCCACCGGCTGCGGTCAGATTCGTGTAGGACAGCCACGTCGGGCTGCCGTAGCGACCGTCGAGCATCAGAGCGGACAGGTCGAAGTCGGTGCGCCGCTGGTGTTCTCGCCAGTACACGAAAAAGCGCAGCAGCCGCCCGTCCACGGCTGACACCGAGCCGCGCGGCAGGGTACCGAATCCACCCGCGATCGACTTCCCGCTGATCGGCAGCGCGACATTCAGCATGTCCGGATCGACCACCCAGCGCGGTAGCGCCGCATGGCGACGGCGAATCTCGCCGTCGAGCACATCCCGCAACCGCTCGAGTGCCGCACGCGAAATCGGCGGCCGCTCATCGTCGATCGCGTGGCCGCGGGCCGACCGATTGATGAACACCCGCCGTCGACCGCGCGCCGCGTCCCGGTTCTCCAGGTGCTCCCGCAGTGACAGCAGGACCCGGCCCGACACCTCGGGAGCGGCGTCGGCGATGCGGGTGACCATCGCGTCCTGATCGGGTGTCGGGCTGGCGCGCAGCACTCGGTCCGCCGACCGAAACAGCAGTCCCGGCGCCCGGGTTCGCAGCACAGCGGCCGCGTCGTCGACACGCCCCGAGCGCATCAGCCGCTCGAAACGCGACACGGTCGATTCGGCGTCCAGCTCGCCGCGCGCCACCGCGAAAACCTCTGCCGCGCGCGGCCATTTCGGGTACTCGTGCGGATGCAGGCGCTCACCGAGCCGTTTCCACTGTTCGCGATGGCGCGAAATATCCCCGAGCACACTCGGGTTGTCGAGCACGAGTCGGTGCAGCCCGGCCAGCAGCGCTCTGCGATAGGAGCGCGGCAGCGTGCGGAACCGCGTCGGTTCGACGAGCGTGACGTCGCCACCGGAGATCGCGCACGCCAGCCGCAGCACATCGGTCACCGTCCCCAGCAAGGGTTCCAGCCCCAACTCCAGGCGCACCGCATTGATCAGCGCCCGGTTCTCTCGCACCGGAATATCCTGCGGCTGAAGGGGATCGGTCGCGCAGTACCGGGCAAGCGCGCGCAGCGCCTCCCGGTCGTCGTCATTGCCCGGGGTGGCCGCGCCCGCCAGCGCGCGGTACAGCCCGGCGGCTTCGTCGGCCACCTTCCCGCCGACATGCAGCACGGTCACCCGGTCGCCCGCACCCGCGATGAACTCGGCGTGCGCGGCCAGCATGTCGGCGTAATCGTGTTGGTAGCGTCCGTACTTCGGCAGATCCAGCAGATTCAACGAACCGAGCAGCACATCACCACCGATCCGCTCCGCCACCTCCGGCTCCGCCAACGCCTCGACCAGACACTCGGCCCAGAACTCCACCGTCTCGGGCACATGGCGGGGGAAGTCCCGGAAGTAGACATTGTGCTGGACATGATCGCCGACCATCCCGCGAACAGCCGCGAGCACGCTCACCGCGGTATCGATCACCACCCCCGCCGACAGCGCCGACAACAGATCGAAAAGCTCCTCGGAGAGCTTGAACCCCACCGACATCAACACGGCGTCGAACTGCCGAGTCGCGACGGACCCATCACCCGCCACGCCTGCGGGCGCAGGCACCCGCAAGGTACGGCGAACGACCAACTCGTCGATCATCACAGTCGTCCACCCCTCCCCGGCACGTCGCCGCCGGTCACCGATGGTGACCATAGCGTGAACCCGTCGATCATTCCTCCCTATTTCGCGCGGCCACCCGCGACATCCACACGAAGGTCCGGCTGGTTCCGACAACGGGCTCGATGACTTACTCCGCCCGCTTGCGCTATTCGGCGTACGGATTCTCGAGGGTCGTGGGGGTGCCTGAGACCTCCAGCACATCTACGGGGTAGCGCGGTCCCGCAGTGTAGAAACGTGCGCGAGTGCGACCGACCGGCTCGAGCACCTCGAGTGTGACGAGGTCACGCAGATCGCGTTGCGCCTGTTGCAGACTCAGCCCTTCGGCTTGTTCGTATCGAGTTCGGCGAGCACGACCGGACATCGCGACATCGTGCAATGCGCTGACAACCCTTTCGTCGAGGCGGATACCCCTGACGTATTCCTCGAGCATCGCCCACACCGTGCCGGACCGAACCCAGCGCGCATGCACGGTTTGCGCCTGCTGGTGATAGGCGGTCAAGTTGAACCGAATCCATTCGGACACATCCTGATTCGGCCGATAAGTACTGCCCCGTCGGCCGAGCACCTGGTAGTACTCCCACGTGTTACCAGGCCTGCCGAGCCATGCCTCGATGGACGAGAATTCCGGTGCGAGAACACCTTCACGGGCGATCATCAATGTTTGCAGCGATCGCGACATGCGTCCGTTGCCATCGGCCCACGGATGGATGGACACCAGATGCAGGTGCGCCATCGCCGCCCGCACGAGCGGGTGCGTGCCGTCCTCGATATTGAGCCAGTCAACAAGCTCTTCCATCAATGCCGGCACCGTGTCCGCGTCGGGGGCGGTGTACGCAGCGATACTCGGGTCGCGAGCGTCGGTCACGTACACGGGGCCGGGACGCCACTGCCCGGCCGGGCGACGCTCGGTATGCCGATGCCCTTGCAGCATCCAGTGCAGAGCGTTCAGAAATCCCTTGCTGTAGCCGAAATCGACGACATCATGCAACGTTCGGATGTAAGTCATCATCCGCTCGTAGGCCAGCGTCTCGGCCTTGTTTTCCTCCGAAACCTCGACATCTCGCTCACCGGCGATCAAGTCCTCCACATCGACAGTGGAGACCCTGAACCCTTCGATGGAGTTCGACGCGGCGACAGCGTCCGCCGTCAGGAACTTGCGCAGCCCACTTGCCCACTTGCCAGCCTTGCCCTGAAGTTCGTGACGCAGGTCGACGCGCATCCGGTCCACATCGGCGAGGACACGAGCGTCGACAGCAGTCAATTCAGGCGTCGGGAACAGCATGATACCATGATAGTTTGACGCAATTATTACGTCAAACCGCCCGATCGGGCTGACGATCCTTCCTCGTCACCCCAGATGGCGGCGTGCGACGGCAACCGGTCGACGACGCAGCAACGCTACGGCCACTGCTCAGGCCGCTCGAGCTGAGGAAACAGCTCAATCCTTTTTCATCATCTCGTAAATCCGCTTGCACTCCGGGCAGACGGGGGAGCCCGGCTTGGCGGAGCGGGTGACCGGGAAGACCTCGCCGCAGAGGGCCACGACGTGGGTGCCCATGACCGCGCTCTCGGCGATCTTGTCCTTCTTCACGTAGTGGAAGTACTTGGGGATGTCGCTGTCGGTGGACTCGTCGGTGGTCTCATCGGGGCGTACCAGGGTGTCTGCGCTCACGCCCTCCATGATGCCAGGAACCCTGCCCGGGACCACCGCCGTGTGCATTCGGGTGGCGAGGGTGGAAGACTCGGGGGTATGCAGCGTGACGGCGAGACCCCCGATGCCGAGCACGATGGCGACGCGGTTCGCCCCGAGTTCGAGTTCCGTCCGGCCGGTTCCATACCCATGCCGCCCCGGCCTTCGCAGGGCTTCTTCAAGGGTGAGCCGGAGAAGCCGGTGCTCATCACCGAGGCGCAGACCTCGCTGGAGCAGCAGCATCGGAACCGGGTGCGTCGATACACCATCCTCATGGGCTTCCGGATCCCGTGCCTGATCCTGGCGGCGGTGGCCTACAGCATGTGGGAGAACTGGGTGATCTCGCTGCTGATCATCGGCGTCTCCATTCCGCTGCCGTGGATTGCGGTGCTCGTCGCCAACGACCGGCCGCCGCGCCGTAAGGACGAGCCGAGCCGCTGGGATGAGCGCCGCCGCCAGATCGCCCTGGAATCGGGCCAGCACCGCGCGATCGACGGTTGACGGTCGCCGGACTCCCGCGCACATGAACCTCCGGTGACAGGAGAACACATGCTGATTCGATGGCTCTGGGTGTTCCTGGACCGTCCCGCCGCCGAGTTCGACACCGCGGCCGACTTCTGGACCACCGTCACCGGTAGCCGCCTGTCGGACACCCGCGGCGACAACGCGGAATTCGTGACGCTGCTTCCGGAGTCCGGCACGCCCAGCGTGAAGATACAAGCGGTGGAAAGCCATCCGCGCGTGCACGTGGATCTCGATGTCGACGATGTCCCAACCGCGGTGGAGCGGGCCCGGGAGTTGGGCGCGACGCCGGTTCTGGAGCATCCCGACTACACGGTGCTGAAATCCCCGCACGGCATGACGTTCTGCCTCACACCGTTCGACCGCTCCGCGGGCACCGACGACACACCGGTGGTCGTCGCCCCGGACGGCAGCCGTTCCCGACTCGATCAGGTGTGCCTGGATATCGGAGCCGCGGACTACGAGGCCGAGAGCCGATTCTGGGTCGAGCTCACCGGCTGGGACCGAACACCGTCCGCGCGGCCGGAATTCGAGCGACTCCGCCCGCCGGACGGACCACTCGTGCAGTTCCTGCTGCAACGCCTCGACGAGGACCGTCCCACCTCCGCGCACATCGATCTGGCCAGCTCCGACACCGAGGCCATCGCGACCTGGCACGAATCGCTCGGCGCCCGACGCCTGGGCATCGGCAAGGAATGGATCGTCATGGCCGATCCGAGCGGCCAGCCCTACTGCGTCACCGGACGGTCGCCCAGGCGGTGACGTTCCGGGGCCGCTGCGCGATGCCCGAAGGTTGCGGTGGCAGAGTTTCGGTCATGCCGACGAATCCGACGACCACCTCGTCTCTGCTCGCCGCACTGGCCCCGGACCTGCGCGCCGCCCTCACCCGCGTCGGCTACGACGCCGACACTCTCCTGGACGTGCTCGGCGATGCGGCGCATTCGGCCCTCGGGCGCTCCGAGCCGGTGCCGGTGCGCCGGGCCGCCCGGGCCGCCGGGGAACTCGGCGTTCTCATCCGGCTGCTGCTGCTCGGTGATCCGGTGCCCGAGCGGGAGGCGGCCGCGGCGCTGCGGCCGGTCGATATCGAGGCCGCCGTCGCCGCCGGTCTGCTCGACCGTGAGGGCGGCGAGGTGTGGGCGGCACTGGATCTGCGCCCCCTGGACCTGGGCCACGGCACCCGCTGGATCCTGTCAGATCTGGACGACTCCATGCGGCGGCGGGCACTGGACACGGACCATGTGCTCGGGGTCGGGCAGGCGTCGCTGTCGCTGCTGCGCGCTACCCCGACCGAACCGGTCGGCACCGTCCTCGATCTGGGCACCGGCTGCGGTGTGCAGGCCGTCCACGCCAGCGGTTACGGCCGCAGCGTCACCGGCACCGACGTGAACCAGCGCGCCCTGTGGCTGGCCGAGGCCAATGCCGCCCTCAACGACCTGACCTTCGAACTGCTCGAGGGTTCCTGGTTCGACCCCGTGACGGGACGCCGCTTCGACCAGGTGGTGGCCAATCCCCCGTTCGTCGTCGGCCCGGCCCGGGTCGAGCACACCTACCGTGATTCCGGGCTGGCGCTGGACGGGGCCAGCGAACTCGTCGTGTCGGGTGCCCCCGCCCTGCTGAATCCGGGCGGTACGGCCGCCATGCTGGCCTCCTGGGTCCATATCGAGGGCGAGGACTGGCGCGGCCGGGTATCGCGCTGGCTGCCCGATCACGGGGTGGACGCCTGGATTGTGCAGCGCGATGTGGCCGATCCCGCGCTCTATGTCGGCACCTGGCTGCGCGACGCCGGACTCGATCCGCGCGATCCGGCCGCGCAGGCCCGCGCCGAGGCCTGGTTGGACGCGTTCGCGGCGGCGGAGGTGGAGGGCATCGGTTTCGGCTTCGTCTATCTGCGCGCCATCGACGGCCCGACCGAGCTGCTGGCCGAGGACCTCACGCACGGTTTCGACGATCCGCTGGGAGCGGAGGCCACCCGCTGGTTCGAGCGCTCGGCGTGGCTGCGGGCGGTGGCCGCCGATCCCGAGGTGGCGTGGTCGGCACGCTTCGAGGTGGATGCCGCGACGGCGCTGGAGCGGGTCTCGCTGCCGGGCCCGCACGGCTGGGAGCAGCGGGTGGCGCGCCTGCATCGCGGGGACGGCCCGCGCTGGCAGCACGAGATCGACGACGCCATCGCCGCCCTGCTGGCCGGGATGCGGCCCGACGGGCTGCCGCTGGCTGATCTGGTCGAACTGCTCGCCTTCGGTGAGTCCGGTGACACGGCAACCCCGGAGTTCCGGACCGCCGCCCTGCGGGTGGTGCTGGACCTGGTCCGGCACGGCCTGATCCGACCGGTTCGGTAGTTCGGCGAAACGCACACGTCACGGCGGGTGGTCCCAGGCATTCCCCAGGGAATGCCCGGTGACCACCCGTCGTTTCATCTATCGGTTGAGCTGCTCCCACGAGACCCACACCACACAACGTCCGACGGCGGGGTTACTTCTCGCCGAAAACGCCTATCCGAGGGGCGTATGCGGAAGTTGGGTTCCGGTTACGGCAACCATCCGGAAATCGGCGCGGACCCGTTGGGGGGCCGCGTTCCCCGGGCGGACCCTTCTCAGGAACTTCTCAGCCGAAGCGTGATGAAACCGCAGCTCAGATGCGGTTTATCAGGCTCACGGCGGGGAACTTTCCGAATGTCGGGTCCGTTGATCGGAGTGAGACACCACCGACAGGAGGCAAGTCATGACAAGCCCCGCCACCACTGACGTGCGCACCAGCGAACAGGACCTCGACGCCCAGAGCCCCGCCGCCGACCTGGTACGTGTGTACCTGAACGGGATCGGCAAGACGGCGCTGCTGACGGCGGCCGACGAGGTCGAGCTGGCCAAGCGCATCGAGGCGGGCCTCTACGCTCAGCATTTGCTGGAGACCGGCAAACGGCTGTCGGCCGCGAAGAAGAAGGATCTCGCGATCCTGGTTCGCGAAGGTCAGGCCGCGCGCCAGCATCTGCTCGAAGCCAACCTGCGTCTCGTGGTGTCGCTTGCCAAGCGCTACACCGGTCGCGGTATGCCGCTGCTGGACCTGATCCAGGAGGGCAATCTCGGCCTGATCCGAGCCATGGAGAAGTTCGACTACACCAAGGGCTTCAAGTTCTCCACCTACGCCACCTGGTGGATCCGGCAGGCCATCACCCGCGGTATGGCCGATCAGAGCCGCACCATCCGGCTCCCCGTGCACCTGGTCGAGCAGGTGAACAAGCTGGCCCGGATCAAGCGCGAACTGCATCAGCAGCTGGGACGCGAGGCCACCGACGCCGAGCTGGCTCGGGAGTCGGGCATTCCGGTCGAGAAGATCGCCGATCTGCTGGACCACAGCCGCGATCCGGTCAGCCTGGACATGCCGGTCGGCAATGACGAGGAAGCCCCGCTGGGCGACTTCATCGAGGACTCCGAGGCCACCTCCGCGGAGAGCGCGGTCATCGCGGGTCTGCTGCACCGCGACGTGCGCACCGTGCTGGCCACCCTGGATGAGCGCGAACAGCAGGTCATCCGCCTGCGCTACGGCCTCGACGACGGCCAGCCGCGCACCCTGGACCAGATCGGCAAGCTCTTCGGCCTGTCCCGCGAGCGGGTTCGCCAGATAGAGCGTGAGGTCATGTCCAAGCTCCGCAAGGGCGAGCGCGCCGACCGCCTGCGCGCCTACGCGAGCTAGACCCCAGATCGTCGGGCCGTCTCGAGGCGCCGGTCCGACACCAACGCCGGTCGGTTCCCGCTGCCCACCAACCCCTCGGGACAGCGTGGACCGACCGGCACTTTCGTTCGCGGTGACCGCCTACGGCCGGGTTCGACGCGCAGCGTGGAGCCGGACCGCTAGCCGGAGTTGCGCAACGCGGTCGCCAGGCCGTTCATGGTGAGTAGGATGCCGCGCTCCACGAGTTCGGAATCGTCTCCGGCGCGGCGGCGGCGCAGCAGTTCCACCTGCATCTGGTTCAGCGGTTCCAGGTACGGGAAGCGGTTGCGGATGGATTCGGCCAGCGCCGGGTTGTCGGCGAGCAATTCGTCGCTGCCGGTGATGGCGGCGTACACGCGTACGGTGCGGGCGTACTCGTCCCGGATCATCCCGAATACGGTGTCGCGCAACGCCTCATCGGGAACCAGCTCGGCATAGGTGGCGGCGATGTCCATATCGGCCTTGGCCATCACCTGGGCGAGATTCGACAGCACCGTGCGGAAGAACGGCCACCGCCGATACAGGTCCGACAGGGTGGCCAGCCGGTCCGGATCGTCGCCGATCCACTGCTCGAAGGCCGAACCGGTGCCGTACCAGCCGGGCAGCATGACCCGCGACTGACTCCAGGCCATCACCCACGGAATGGCCCGCAGATCCGAAACCGAATTGGTGGGCTTGCGGGAGGCGGGGCGGCTGCCCAGGTTGAGGTCGGCGACCTCCGCGATGGGAGTGGAGGCACGGAAGTACTCCACGAAACCGGGGGTGTCGTGCACCAGGCGGGCATAGGCCCGGCGCGCGAGTTCGGCCAGTTCGTCGAGCAGTTCGTAGGCCGGTTCGGCATCCGCGCCGAGCCCCTCCACATCCAGCAGCGTGGACTCCAGGGTGCCCGCCACCAGCGCCTCCAGATTGCGGTACGCGGTGCCGGGATCGGCGTACTTGGTGGAGATGACCTCGCCCTGCTCGGTGAGCCGCAGCGAACCGCGCACCGCTCCGGCGGGTTGCGCCAGGATGGCGTCATAGCTGCGCCCGCCGCCGCGACCGACCGTGCCGCCGCGACCGTGGAAGAGCCGCAAGCGAATTCCCGTCTTGCGCGCCGCTTCCACCAGATCGAGTTCGGCACGGTACAGCGCCCAGTTGGCGGCGAGATATCCACCGTCCTTGTTGGAGTCGGAGTAGCCGAGCATGACCTCCTGTCGCATGCCGCGTGCCGCGACCAGCCGCTGATAGGCGGGCACCTCCAGCGCGGCCACCAGGATGTCCGCGCCGTGACGCAGATCGTCGATGGTTTCGAACAGCGGCACCACGCCCACCGGACTCGACGGCGGCGTCTGCGCGTCGCCCGGATCCAGGATCCCCGCCTCCTTCAGCAGCAACGCCGCCTCCAGCATGTCGCTGACCGAGGTGCACATGGAGATGATGTAGTTCGGCACGGTATCCGCGCCCAGGTCGTCGAGGGCCGTGCGGGCCGCCCGCACCACACCCAGTTCCTTGGTGGCCAACTCGCTGAGCCGTGCGTTCGGGCCGACCAGCGGACGGCGGGTGGTGAGCTCGGCGGCCAACAGTTCCACCCGCTGCGCCTCGTCGAGCGACGCGTAGTCGGAATGCACTCCGGCCCAGGCGAACAGCTCGGCCACCACCTGCTCGTGCACTTCCGAGTTCTGCCGCATGTCCAGGCCCTGCAGATGGAATCCGAAGGTCTCCACCGCGTTTCGCAGCGCGGCGAGACGGTCGTCGGCGAGCAGCCCGTCGCCGGAGGCGCGCATGGAGGCGTCCACCACGCACAGCTCGTCGAGGAGCTCGCGCGGTCCGCTGTAGGGGCGCGCACCGACATCGATGCCGTCGGCGGGGATTTCGCCGAGCGATCGCTGCGCGGTGGCGCTGAGCCGGGCGCGGATACCGCGCAGGGCACGCCGGTAGGGCTCGTCGGCGCGCTGCGGCGAATCGTCGTAGCCCTCGTCGGTGAGCGCCGCGAGCGCGGGGGTGACCGGCACCAGCCGCGCCGATTGCGAGAGCTGCTTCTCCAGATCCACCAGCGCGGTGAGGTAGTTGCCGAAGGCCACCGCCCCCGCGCGGTGGGTGGCCCGGTGCACCACCTCGGCGGTGACGTTCGGATTGCCGTCCCGGTCGCCGCCGATCCAGGAGCCCGGCCGCAGGATGGGCCGGGTCAGCAGCTCCTGTTCGGGCCAGCGCGTGCGCAGCGCCTGACGCAGTTCGGCGTTGATGCGTGGGATGACGTCGAAGAGGGTGAGATCGTAGTACCGCAGGCCGACCTCGATCTCGTCCTGAATCCGCAAGCGTGCCAGCCGAATCAGCGCGGTACGCCAGAGCAGCAGCACCTGGCGTCGGATATCGCTCTCGAGCGCGGCGTACTCGGGTTCGGTCTCGGCGTACCGCTGCCGCCGCCGCATGAGTTCGGTGATGCGTGACTGCACGTCGAAGACGGTGCGACGCCGCGTCTCGGTGGGATGCGCGGTGATGACCGGCGAGACCAGGGCGTCGCGCAGCAGTTCGGCGGCGATATCGGCGTCGGGCCGGGCGGCGTCGAGTTTGCGGTAGGTGGCGGCGAGGCTGGAGTCCTGCGGCGGCTCCCCGGCCGCCATGTGCACGGCGCGGCGGCGGTCGCGCTGGAGGTCCTCGGCGAGGTTGGCCAGCAGCAGGAAATGGCTGAAGGCGCGAATGAGCGGTATGGCGGTGTGAATGTCCACATCGCGGACCATGTCGGCGACGGCGCGACGCTCCACCTCCGAACGCCGGACCCGGAACGCCTCCACCCGCACCCGTTCGATGAGGTCGAAGACGTCCGACCCCTCGTGATCGTGGATGGTGTCGCCGAGGATCCCGCCGAGGAACCGGATGTCGTCGCGCAGCGGCGCGGTGGCTGTTTCGATCCGATCTTCCCGCATGGGATGAATTCTGCCCGCTTTCGCCGCGGGAGGCGGACCGGGCACACCCGCGGCTATCGCGCGGCGCGCAGCCTCACGACTCGTCGACCTGCACGTCGTAGTTGACCGTATCGCCGTCGGTGCCGGTCACGGTCACCGTCAACCCGAGCGTGTCGGCGCCCGCGGTCAGGGTGCAGCGCATGGTGGTGCCCTCCTTCCCGCGCAGATCGCCGGGGCAGTCGATGGCGTCGGGGGCGACACCCACCTGGTCGGTGAGCGTCTGCTTGATCGAGTTCTCGAGTTCCGCCTCCTCGACGACGGGACCGCCGCCGATCGAGACCGAACACGCGGTGGCGGCGAGCGCGACGCCGAGAACGAATGCGGAAGCGGACAGCGCGCGGGCGGATCGACGGCGAGCCGAGAGCAGAGCGGACATGTCGGAAGTATCGCCGCCGACCCACCGATCGTTTACGCCAAACGACGGGGACCGATATCGAATCGACTCGGTTCGGGACCGATGCGGACCCGGCCGTAGAGCACCGCCGCGCCCTCCGGGGAGGCGAGGATCGGTTCGCACAGCAGCTCCCGCACCTCCGGTAGGTCGTCGCACAGCGCGGAGATGCGCTGGGCGATCTCGGCGAGTGCGCCACGGTCCACCGGCTTGTCGATGGTGCGCCCGCCGACGGTGCCCGACAGCAGCGGGGCGGCGCGCGGCGCGTCGATGAGTTCCGCGGATTCGGCCTCGGTGAGCGGCAGCGCCCGGTACACACGGTCTCCGAGCAGGTCGATGATGGTGCCGGACAGGCCGAAGCTGATGACCGAACCGAAGGACGGATCGTCCTGCACGCGGAAGGTGCAGCCCACCCCCTTGGTGGCCATCCGCTGGATGTGCACCACCGGATTGCCGGACACCTCCGCGAGGTCGGTGTAGCCGCGCCGCACCGCGTCGGAGCGCCACAGGTCCAGCCGCACCCCGGTGAGGTCGGGCCGGTTGCGCCACAGTTCACCGGTCGCCTTGGCCGCCACCGGGTAACCGAGTTCCTCGGCCGCGGCCACGGCGGCATCGGCGTCGAGCACCTCCCGGAACTCGACGATGCGAATCCCGTAGCAGGCCAGCAGGTCCACGGCTTCCAGATCGGTGAGCCAGCGGCCCTCGTCCGCCGCCATCCACCCGGCCACCAGGTCACGGGCGCGGGTGGTGTCGAGTCCGTCCGGCCGCGCCACCGGGGAGATCGGGCGGGCGACCCAGTCGGCGTAGCGCCGCACCCGGGCCACGGCCCGCGCCGCGCGCTCCGGATCGGCGTAGGACGGGATGGAGCCGCGTTCCACCGAACCGCCCGCACCGCGCGTGGCGAGCAGATTGGGCATGCCCTGATCGGCGACGAAGGTGGTGAGCACCGGTGTGTCCGGATCGGATTGCGCACCGGAACGGATGGCCTCGGCGAAGGCGGCCACACCGGTGGCGACCGGCGGTGAGTACACGACGATGACCGCGTCCACCTCGCTGTCGCTGACCGCGGCGGCCACGGCGGTGAGATAGTCGGCCGGACTCGCCTGTGGTCCCAGGTCGATGGGTTCGCCGACGTCGAGGCCCTCGCCGCGGGCGGCGTCGACGGCCAGCCAGGCGAGGGCGGCGCTGTTGCCGATCACCGCGAGTCGCTTGCCCGCGGGCAGCGGCTGATAACCGACCAGCATGGCGCAATCGAACAGTTCGGCGATGGAGTCGACCTGGATGATGCCCGCCTGCGCGAACAGGTTGCGCACCAGCGACCGGTCCAGATCCCGCTCCCCCTCCGCCTGCGCCACATTGCGGCCACTGTTCACCGCGACCACGGGTTTGCTGCGGGCCACCCGACGGGCGATGCGGGAGAACTTGCGCGGATTGCCGAAGGTCTCCAGGTACAGCAGCACCACATCGGTATCCGGGTCGCTGTCCCAGTACTGGAGCAGATCGTTGCCGGAGACATCGGCACGATTGCCGGCGGAGACGAAGGTGGACAGGCCCAGCTGCCGGGCCGCGGCCTCGGCCAGAATGGCCCCGCCGAGCGGGCCGGACTGGCAGAAGAAGCCGATCCGCCCGCGGCCGGGCAGGACCGGGGCGAGGGTGGCGTTGAGTGCGATGGCCGGATCGGTATTGGCGATGCCGAGCGCGCTCGGGCCCACCACCCGCATACCGTGGGCGCGGGCCGCGTCGACCAGGCTGCGTTCGGCGGCGTAGCCGCGCGGGCCGGTCTCGGAGAATCCGGCGGTCAGCACCACCAGCCCCTTGACGCCCTTGGCCATGCAGTCGTCGAGCACGGAATCGATCTCGGTGGCGGGGACGGCGATCACCGCCAGGTCGACCTCGTCGGGAATATCGCGGACGGTCGCGTACGCCCGCACCCCGCGGACGGCGGCGCGATTGCGGTTGACCGGGAAAACCGGCCCCTGGAAGGTGCCCGACAGCAGATTCGCCAGCACCGCGCCGCCCACCCGCCCGGTGGAGGGTGTCGCGCCGATCACGGCAACGGACTTGGGCGACAGCAGATTTCCCACACTGCGCGCCTCGGAGGCGCGTTCGCGCGAGTCCCGCACCGACAACAGCGCCTCGGTGGGGTCGATGGCGAATTCCAGGTGCAGGACCGACCCGTCGCGACTGCGCCGCACCTGGTACCCGGCATCCCGGAACACCTGCACCATGGCGTTGTTCTCGGCCAGCACCTCGGCCACGAAGGTGTCGATGTCGTTCTCGGCCGCCGCGCCCGCCAGATGTTCGAGCAGGATCGACCCGAGCCCGCGCCCCTGATGCCCGTCGGCCACCACGAAGGCCACCTCGGCGGCCCGGGGCTCACCCCGTTCGGCCAGATACTCGTACCGTCCCACCGCGATGATCTCGTCGCCCAGCTCGATCACCAGCCCGACCCGGTCGTGATAATCCACGTGGGTGGTGCGGTACAGATCCTTCGGCGTCATTCGCGGATACGGCCCGAAGTAGCGCAGGTAACGCGTGCGATCCGAGAGCCCCGCGTGGAACCGCTGCATGGGCTCCGCGTCCTCGGGGGTGATGGGTCGCAGCCGCACCACGCCGCCGTCGGAGGCGAGCAC
>NZ_JASCXP010000035.1:0-29537 GCF_030010695.1 Nocardia sp. CC201C | reverse complement strand
AGCCCGGTGTGACCACCCCGCGGGTGGCGCCGCTGCCGGTGCCGGGTCAGCAGAATCCGGCCGAGCCCGCCGTGAACACCCCGCGCCAGCCGGGCACCACCATTCCGGCGCAGCCGGAGGCGCAGGCCCCCGAGGCCGACGCGGAGGCGGTCCAGCCGGGCGAGGAGACCCCGGTCGACACCCTGACGAGCCCGGAGACGGTGCAGCCGCGCTGGGAGGCCCCCGTGGTCGAGACCGCTCCCGCCGCGCCCGTGGTGGAGATGACGGGTCCGCACACCGAGGTCGGCGCGAATGTCGACGGCGGTGCGCTGCTGCCCGGTTTCGCGGCCAACACCCACCACTTCAGCAACCTGGACGGCTACGTCGGCACCGTCGGCTACAGCACCCCGGGCGGCTACGGTGAGGCCGGTGTCTCGCTGGAGTTCATCGAGGCCAACACCATCAAGGTGACCGGCTTCGTCGGTGGCGGCGGCGCCGAGGACCGCAAGGTCGAGTTCACCGTGGACACCACCCAGGCCAATGCGGCCAAGGCGGCCGCCGAGGGCTGGATCCGCCTGCAGCCGGGTGGCTCCGCGGCACTGGCGGCGCTGGGTGAAATTGGTAAGCTCCCGCAGGGCGAATTGCCCGCCCAGACGATCGAGGTCGGCGGTGCGACCACCCAGTGGGGTGGTTCGGTCCAGTACTGATCTCGGGGTCGAATCCGGCAGCTGAGTTTGTCGCGTGGGGGCGGTCGTTCGCGGCCGCCCTCAGTGCATGCGTGGGGAAAGGACACCGGTGATGGGTTCCGGCAAGGATGAGACCGCGGACGCCGCGAACGCGCGGTCCGGGCTCCCGCCGGAGTCGGACGGGTTGGAGTCGCGCCCCACGGAGCAGCTGTCGCGCGATGCGGTGACGGCCGACGCGGAGCCGGCCGCCGATCCGGATACGCAAGAGACCGAGCAGCTGTCGCGCCGCGATCTCGCCGACAGCACGCGAAACGGTCCGGGGGACGCGGGTTTCGGCCCGCCGCTGACGGAGTTCGACCCACCGGTCGCCGGTTTCGGCCCGCCGACGGCCGATCCGGTGTCCGCGCGGGGTGCTACCGACCCGGGTGCGGGTCAGGTCGGTGGAGCCTCGGACGACTCCGGTCCGCCGCACGCTGATGCCGGCTCACCGCGGAACGACGTCGGCTCGCCGCATCCCGATTCCGGGCCGCCGCAGAGTGATTTCGGTCCACCGCTCTCCGATTTCGGCCCGCCGCAGAGTGAGTTCGGCCCGCCGCAGAGTGATTTCGGGCCTCCGCAGAGTGATTTCGGGCCGCCGCTCTCCGATTTCGGACCACCGCTGTCGGACTTCGGCAAGGCCCCCGATTCGGGGGCCGCGGCGTGGACTCCGGCCGCGCCGCCCTCGCCCAGTCCCGAGATCGGCTGGCGGCCGGTGGACGCGCCGGACTATCGCGCACCGGAATCGGCTCCCGCGCCGCCGACCGCGCGGTTCGACCCCACGCCCGCCCCGGACACCACCGTGCGCCTGTCCAGCGACCAGGTGCCGCCCGCGCCGAAGAAGTCGTCGGGGTGGGCGGCCGCGGGCGGGATCAACACGTCCAACTCCGGCCGCGAGTCGTCGTGGCTGCGCGGCGGCGAGACGGGTTACCCGCCCGCCACGCCGGAACCGGCGCGCTCGTCCACCTCGGCGGCGAAATCCACCGGGCCGGAACGGGAATCGCTGTCGTGGGCGGATGACCCCATCGGCAAGATGCTCGCACCGAAGGCCGCGCCGCCGCCACCGCCCGAGCCGGAGAGCCGCGGGCGGGGCCGTCTGCTGCTGGTGGCGGGCGCGGTCGTGGTGTTGATCGCCGTCGTGGTGACGGTCGCTCTGATCACCCGGGGCGGCCCCGAGGACGATGTGTCGGCCGATCCGGCCCCGGCCACCACCGGGGCGGCGGTGACGAGCAGTGCCGCGCTGAGCTGTCCGGCCCGCAAGGACGGCAGGGTCACGGTCGGCAACGGCGCGGGGTCCACCGCCTCCGGAGCGGAGGCCATCCTGGGCTTCCAGCACGCTTTCTACGCGCAGCGCAGCGGCACCAAGGCGCGCGAGTTCGTGGCCCCGGACGCGCTGAACATCTCCCCGGCGGACACCATTCAGCAGGCCATCGACGAGGTGATTCCGATGGGCACCACCTACTGCCTGCGCATTGTGGAGATCACCCCGGACATTTTCGACGCCGACCTCACCGAGCACCGCCCGGACGGCACCACCACCGTGTACCGGCAGCACATCACCACGGTCGACCGTGACGGCAGGCACCTGATCGTCGCCATCAACGAGCGGCCCTGAGCGACGGCGCGTCCCTGGGGCGGCGCGTGCCTGAGTGATGGTGCGTGGCTGAGTGATGGTGCGTGGCTGAGTGATGGTGCGTGGCTGAGTGGCGGTGCGTGGCTGAGTGATGGCGCGTGCCTGAGTGACGGTGCGTGGCTGAGTGACGGTGCGTGGCTGAGTCACGGTGCGTGGCTGAGTGACGGTGCGTGGCTGAGTCACGGTGCGCGCCTGAGTGACGGCGCGTCCCTGAGTGACAGCGCGTCCCTGAGTGACGGTGCGTGCCTGGGCGGTGGTGGCGGACCGCACCGCCGCTCCGCCACAGGTGGTGCGCGGGTCATCGGACGAACGTGTGCCGGTGCCGGGGCACCGACCACACTGCTCATACCAGTATATGAGAATCAAATTTCATATTCTGGTCTCCTTGTGAAACAGTGGAGGTTCCGCGAACCCCGGCTTTCCCTCGGAGGTGTCCATGTCGCCGCTCACCCCACCCCTGTCCCGGCGTCTCGACGGGCTGCGGAGTTCGGCGATTCGCGACCTGCTCAAACTCACCGCGCGCGCCGACATCATCAGCCTCGCCGGCGGTTTGCCCGACGCCGAACTCATGCCGCGCGACCGTATCGCCCGCGCCGCCGACACCGCCCTGTCGGACCGCTCGCGCCTGCAATACACCGAATCGCCGGGCTGGGGTCCGCTGCGTGAGGTGCTGGCGGCGCGCGAATCCACGCGCCTCGCCCGCCCGGTGCCCGTAGACGAGGTGTTCGTCACACACGGTTCGCAGCAGGCGCTGTCCCTGCTGGCCGAGGTGCTGCTCGATCCGGGTGCGTTGGTGGTGGTCGAGGATCCGGCCTATGTCGGCGCGCTCCAGGTCTTCCGTGCCGCCGGGGCGCGGATCGAGGCCGTTCCCCTGGACCCCGACGGCATGCGTCTCGACGCTCTGCGCGACCTGCTGGCTCGTGGTGAGCGGCCCGCCGTCGTGCACACCGTCAGCAACTTCCACAATCCCGGCGGTGTCACGCTGCTGCCACAGCGTCGGCGGGAGTTGGCGGAACTCGCCGAGACATACGGCTTCTGGATCATCGAGGACGATCCCTACGGTGAGCTCTGGTTCGACCGGCCGTCCCCCGAGCCGGTGGCCACCTACTCGCCCAACGTGATTCGGTTGTCGAGTTCGTCCAAGATCCTCGCGCCCGCGCTGCGGGTGGGCTGGATGGTCGCCCCGACCCGGGTGTGCCGCGCGGTGGAACTGCTCAAGCAGGGTGCGGACCTCTGCGGTTCCGCGCTCACCCAGCAGATCGTGACCGACCTCCTCACCGACGCCGAATGGCTTGCCGCGCACATCGATTCCGTGCGCACCGCCTACGGCGCGCGAGCCAAGGCGCTCGTCGACGCGGTGCGCACCCGCTTCGGCGACGCCGTGGTCAGCACCGACGCGGCGGGCGGCATGTTCGTCTGGGTGGATTTCGCCGACGGCACCGATACCGATGCCCTGCTACCCGCCGCCCTGGACGCGGGCGTCGCGTACGTGCCCGGTTCGGCCTTCGCGGTCGCCATCGACTACAGCCACGCCATGCGCCTGTGTTTCACCACCTCCGACGCGGACACCCTGGGCCGCGCGATCGACCGCCTGGCCACCGCGCACGCCGCCGTGCGGGGCTGACCGTCCACGGCCTCGGGGCCGGAACGTATGGTCTTCCACGACACGGGGTCACGGCTGCTCCCGTGCGGTCGACGGAAGGAATGCGTTGCGACTCGGTGCTGTCCCCGGCGGTTTCGGCGATCTGATGCCCGGCAGTCCCGGCGCTCCCATGCTCGCCTCGACGGCCGCATGAGACGCTCCCGCTTCGCCACGGCGCTGACGGTCGCGGCGCTGCTCTGCGCGGGTGCCGCGCACGCCGAGGCGGCTCCGCGCCCCGTCATCACCCTCGGCGGCGGCATGGGGGTGGCCATGCTGCACGGCGTGCCCTTGGCGGAGGCGACCTGGATGTGGTTCTGCACCCTCACCGCGGTCGGCTACGACCGGCACGGCGATCTGGTCGGAATCACCAACGCGCACTGCGTCTACGACCGGGAGGGGCGGCAGTGGCCCGGTGACGAGGTGGTGGCGGTGTCGCCCGCCGGTGACACCGTGGTCGGCCGGGTGGCGTTCATCAGCGGGGGTAATCCGCTCGTGCCCGGTCCGAACGGACCCGGACTCGATTACGCCGTCATCGTTTTCGACCGGTCCGTGGTGACGCCGCTGCCCACGGTGGTCGGAAATCCGGTGCGCCGCATCGCCCCACCGCCGTCGCCCGGTACGACGCTGTGCAAGCTGGGCATCACCACCGGTCTGACGTGCGGGGTCATGCTCGGCACCGTCGGCCCCTACGTGGTGAACTCGGTGACCGAGAACATCGGCGACTCCGGCGCCCCCATCGTGGTCGGCGACGCGCTGGTGGCCAGTCAGTGGCTCACCGGCGGCGCGACGGCCATGACCGCGATCGTGGCCGACCTCGACCGCCGGGGTGGTGCCGGAGCCGGATTCCAGCTCATACCAGCGTGATCGGTGCGTTCACACCCAGTCGTAGGTGCGTTCCACGGCCTTGTTCCATTCGGCCATGAGCCGGTCGCGGTCGGTGTCGGTCATGGTGGACTTCCAGCGCTTGTCCTCCGACCAGTTGGCACGGATGTCCTCCGTGCTCGCCCAGTAGCCGACCGCCAACCCGGCCGCGTAGGCGGCTCCGAGCGCGGTGGTCTCGGTGACCACCGGGCGCACCACCGGAGCGTCCACGATATCGGCCTGGAACTGCATGAGCAGGTCGTTGACCACCATGCCGCCGTCGACCTTGAGGGTCACCAGTTCCACGTCCAACCGTTGGGCGGCCGCGTCGGCGCGCATGGCGTCGAGGACCTCGCGGGTCTGGAAAGCCGTGGCCTCCAAGGCCGCTCGGGCGAAATGGCCCTTGTTGGCGAACCGGGTCAGCCCCACCGCGACACCGCGGGCGTCGGGCCGCCAGCGTGGCGCGAAGAGTCCCGAGAAGGCGGGCACGATGTAGACGCCGCCGTTGTCGGGCACCGAGCGGGCCAGTTCTTCCACATCGTCGGCGGTGCTGATCAGGCCGAGATTGTCGCGCAGCCACTGCACCAGGGAGCCGGTGACGGCGATGGAGCCCTCCAGCGCGTACACGGCCGGTTCCGCGCCGAGCCGGTAACAGACGGTGGTGAGCAGCCCGTGCTCGCTGAACACCGGGGTGGTGCCGGTGTTCATCAGCATGAAATTGCCGGTGCCGTACGTGTTCTTGGCCTCGCCGGGTGACAGGCACGCCTGTCCGAAGGTGGCGGCCTGCTGATCGCCCAGGATTCCCGCGACGGGCACGCCGCGCAGCGCACCGGAGGTGATGTCCGCGTACACCTCCGACGAGCTGCGAATGGTGGGCAGCATGGCGACGGGCACCCCGAATTCCGCGCAGATCTCCGGATCCCATTGCAGGGTGCGCAGATCCATGAGCATGGTGCGCGAGGCGTTGGTGACGTCGGTGATGTGTTCGCCGGTGAGGTTCCACAGCACCCAGCTGTCGATGGTGCCGAAGCAGAGTTCGCCGTTCTCGCCGCGTTCCCGCGCCCCGGGCACGTGATCGAGAATCCAGCGCAGTTTGGGACCGGCGAAGTAGGTGGACAGCGGCAGGCCGGTGCGGTCGGCGTACCGGTTCGGGCCGTCACCGCCACCCAGTTCGCCGACCAGCGCGGCGGTGCGGGTGTCCTGCCAGACGATGGCATTGTGAATCGGCTTGCCGGTGCCGCGATCCCACACCACGGTGGTCTCGCGTTGATTGGTGACTCCGGCGGCGGCGATGTCACTCGCGCTCAGGCCGGTCTTCTCCAAGACTTCAGCGATCACGGATTCGGTATTGCGCCAGATGCTTTCGGCATCGTGCTCGACCCAGCCCGGCTGCGGGAAGATCTGCTCGTGCTCCCGTTGCGCGACGCCGACGATCGCCCCGCGCTGGTCGAAGACGATGCACCGGCTCGAGGTCGTACCCTGATCGATGGCGGCCACATAGCGACGCATTGGAGCAGGCTACCGTGCGAACGGGCCGATACGGGCGGATGACACAGGCCCCGTCGTTGCTTCCTGTCGCGAACGACCGCGTTAGGCTGGTGTCTGGTTACCCATGGGCAACCGCACCAGAGCCACGAGCGTCATCGATACGAATGCCGCGTCGCCGGAGCCTCCGGCGCACCGGTCGGCCGGAGGAGTCGAGCATGGCGAAGCACCCGCACTCTCAGTTCCTGGGCCCGGAGCAGCGTGCCGCTGCCTGGGAACGGCTCGGTAAGGAGCCGTTCGACGTGATCGTGATCGGCGGTGGCGTGGTGGGCGCGGGTATCGCGCTCGACGCCGCCACTCGCGGTCTGGAGGTGGCGCTGGTGGAGGCGCGCGATCTGGCGGCGGGCACCTCGAGCCGCTCCTCCAAGATGTTCCACGGCGGCCTGCGCTACCTGGAGATGTTCGAGTTCGGGCTGGTACGCGAGGCGCTGCGAGAGCGGGAGCTGGCGCTGTCCAAGCTCGCGCCGCATCTGGTGAAGCCGCTGAAGTTCCTCTACCCGCTGACCCATTTCGGCTGGGAGCGGCCCTATGTATCGGCGGGCCTGCTGCTGTACGACACCATGGGCGGCGCGAAATCCGTTCCGGGACAGCATCATCTGACCCGGCACGGGGCGCTGCGACTGGCTCCCGGGCTCAAGCGCAGCGCGCTGACCGGCGGCGTCACCTACTACGACACGCTGGTCGATGATGCCCGCCACACCATGACGGTGGCGCGGACGGCCGCCCACTACGGGGCGACCATCCGTACCTCCACCCAGGTGGTCGGCTTCCTGCGCGAGGCCGACCGGGTGGTCGGGGTGAAGGTGCGCGACAGCGAGGACGGCCGCACCACCGAGGCCCGCGCCAGCGTGGTCATCAATGCCACGGGGGTATGGACCGACGAGATCCAGGCGTTGTCGCATGTGCGGGGACGATTCCATGTGCGCGCCTCCAAGGGCGTGCACATCGTGGTGCCGCGCGACCGCATAGCCAGCGACGCGGCCCTGATCCTGCGCACCCCCACCTCGGTGCTGTTCGTGATCCCGTGGGGCAGCAACCACTGGGTCGTCGGCACCACCGACACCGACTGGAATCTCGACCTGGCGCATCCGGCCGCCACCAAGGCCGATATCGACTACCTGCTCGACCGCATCAACGAGGTGCTGGTCACGCCGCTCACCCACGCCGACATCACCGGCGTGTACGCGGGCCTGCGCCCGCTGCTGGCGGGAGAGAGCGACGAGACCTCGAAGCTCTCCCGCGAACACGCCGTGGCCCGGATCGCACCCGGCCTGGTGGCCATCGCGGGCGGCAAGTACACCACCTACCGGGTGATGGCCTACGACGCCGTCGACGCGGCGCTGGTGGACATCCCGCGCCGGGTGTCGCCGTCGGTGACCGAGAAGGTGCCGCTGCTCGGCGCGGACGGCTACCACGCCCTGCTCAACCAGGTCCCGCACCTCGCCGAGAAGTACGGCGTGCACCCCTACCGCATCGAACACCTGCTCAACCGCTACGGCTCCCTCATCGACGAGGTGCTCGGCTTGGCGGACGGCAAACCCGATCTGCTGCAACCGATCACCGCCGCCCCCGCCTACCTCCAGGTGGAGGCCCTGTACGCGGCGGCAGCCGAAGGCGCGCTGCACCTGGACGACATCCTGGCCCGCCGCACCCGCATCTCCATCGAATACGCCGACCGCGGCGTCGACTGCGCCGACCAGGTGGCCCGCCTGGTCGCCCCCGTCCTCGGCTGGGAAGAGGCCGACATCGCCCGCGAGGTGAGCACCTACCAGGCCCGCGTGCGCGCGGAGATCGAATCCCAGACCCAGCCCGACGACACCTCCGCCGACGCGCTGCGCCTGGAAGCGCCGGAGGCGCGCCGGGAGGTGCTGGATCCGGTTCCACTCAGCGCCGACTGATTGAAAGCTCCGGCGATACGGCGAGCGCCCCACCTGTGGTGGGGCGCTCGCGTTCGCTTCGTCCGAGTGAAATCAGTTGGGCCGGTGGAATTCGCCAGTGCTCACCCGCGTGGTGAAGGCGCTCCACTCGCTGGCGGTGAAGATCAGCGCGGGGCCGGTTGGGTTCTTGGAATCACGGACGCCGACAACTCCGTCGTCGAGGAAGGCGACCTCCACGCATTCGCCACCGCCCTGGCTGTGGCTGCTTGTGAACCAGTGCGCGCCGGACAGGTCAATGTCCACCCTCATACTCCCTCGCCATCTTCCTGAGCAGCTGTCGGCTGGTGGTGCCGTCGAGTGCCGCGTCCCTCAGACGATGAAACGAACGTGCGAAGCTCGTCACGTCGTCGGCGTCCTCAATGTACATGTTGCCCACCACGCCCTCCAGGAACACGACAGGCGGCTCGATGGGCTCCCCGGGCGCTGATTCACCGTACTGAAGCAGGACGAAGGGAGGCATCGAGATACCACCCGGAAAGCCTGCGGTGAAGGGGAGTATCCGAAGCTCCACGTTGTCCTCGGTGGACCGATCGGCCAGGCGTCGAAGCTGTGCTGCCATGATGCGGCGACTACCCCCGATCCGGTGCAGTGCGGCCTCACCGACCACGGCCTCCAGCTCAACCGGTTGGGTGCGCCGACTGACGACCTTCTGGCGCTGCATCTTCAACTGCACTCGCCGCTCCCATTCCTCGGGGGAATCGTCTGGCCAGATCTGGCTGACCAACGCCCGGTCATACTCGGCGATCTGCAACAGCCCCGGCACCAACTCCGGTTGGTACGTAATGATTTTCGACGCGGCGGCCTCGAGTCCCACATACACGTCGAAGTCCTTGGGGATCAGATCCCCGTACTGATGCCACCAGTTCTTGACATTCGCCTGTCTCGCCAACCCCACCAACGCCGCGGTCAAATCCTCCGGCACACCGTACAAATCGCACGCGGCCTGGATATCCCGCGACTTGATCCGCGAATTCTCCCCCTTCTCCAGCCTGCCGAGACTGGTCGCCCCGATCTCCAAGAGCTGCGCGGCCTTCGCCTGCGTGTATCCGGCGCGGCTGCGCCATTCCAGCAGATACCGGCCGAGCTGACGCCGCGGCAGCGTCGACCCCGCCTCACCGTTCGCCTGGGTCATCGCATCCTCCGATTCGGGGAGGTCGAGTTCACCGTTCCGAAGAAATGCTCCCACCTGCACCGGTGCCCGTTCAGCGATTTCCGGGCACTTCTTTCGGCCCCGCCGTTTCGGCCCGCGTGTCGCTGCCGCGAGGTGTGTCATCGAAACCATCCCGACACCCCACATCCCGACAGAACGGACCCCCGCCATGAGATTCCGCCCCACCGCGATCGGCTACCTGCGCTCCGACATCAGCGGCGTCCGCCAAGCCTGGGACGAGTCCCAGATCCGCAGCCTCGCCGCCCGCCGCGGCTTCGACTTCGCCAAGATGATCGTCCTCGACGGCCGCACCGGCAAACCACCCCTCGCGGCCCTGAAATCCACCATCACCCGCATAGCCGCCAGCGCCGTCTTCGTCCCCAGCACAGCCCATTTCGACGGCGACACCGTACCCCCCGCCCTCCTGAACGTCGTATCCGTGATCACCATCGACCCGGACAACACCTACCCCCGATCCGATGCCGACCCACGGCGATGACACCCCGGCACCGACCGGCGACGACCAGCCGCGCGGCTGGCTCCAATTCCACGACGGCACATGGGCTCTCCTCTGGCCCGACGGCCGCGTCACCCCCTACCCCGATCCCCGAACCGCCCCAGTCGACCCGTACCGCGACGACGGCCAGCTCCCCCGGACCAGCGCACCACCCCGCCCCCTCGCCCGCGTGATTGCTAGCGCGCAGCCGAGGCCGAATGCCATCCGGGCGCGAACACGGGGGATTGATTCCGAGGGCAACGGTCTTCACCACATCAGAACGATCGCCTCCAGATCAGAACGATCATCTCCAGGCCCACGACGTAGCCGACGAGCGCCGCGGCCACACCGCCGAGCACCACTACGAGCCAGGACCTGCCGCGCCACCGAAGTGTCACCACCACGAGGGTGGTGAACACAAGAATTCCGATGAGCAGAGCTACGCCAGGTGAGTGATCGACGTACATAGGGTAGCTATCTGCGTTATTGGAGTTCACCGTGGTCGAATCGGCTCATCGGGACGCGATGTTTCACCGCTGCCAGGAGATATCGGCCACTCTCGTTATGCCTGGCAGGCCCTTGGACAGGGGCTACGCAAGGTCTCCAGAAACTGCGGGTACACGAACGCCCTCTCATGCCGCTGATCGCGCTGACCGATCGGTCGGCGGGGGTCGGCCGAAGATCAACGGGCCGAACTGACCCGAGATCAGCGGAACTTTCGCAACTGCCGATTACATAGCGCTCGTGCAGTCAATGATCCTGGGGGTTGAATCGCCCCGTGTTCCGTGCCCACTCCCATCCACGACGCCATGAGTGACCTGGATGCGAGCGACATGGCGAAAAAGATCGTCAGCCGCCTCAACAACGGTGATCCGGACAAAGTGATTCTCGGTTATGCCAACCCCGAACCACGCGAACAACGACGAGCCGCCATCGCACGCGCACTCCCCGCTCCCGGTTGCCGCTACACGATCCTGCAAGTGCGGGACCTAGGTGAGCGGCCCGACCGCCTTCACCCCATCTATCGATTCGAAATCGAGGTCATGCAGCGTTGCCAGGATGGCACCCCGGAGAGCAACAGGACCATAGGGCTCGAGCTGGTGCCGGACATGGGTGACTGGGTTCCCTGGAAGGTCATCCCCTGACGAGTCTTCACGCTGATCCTTGCAGCAGACGACCAGCGGCGACATCCGTACTTGCCGGATGGCGCGCTGACCGAACCGGCCGTGCTGCGGCCGGCTGAACGCGCCAACTTCCGAGTTTCGAGTGATGGCCGTCCCGGATGATGACCATGACAGAAGGAAGTGCAGAGTCGCTGGTGAGTGGTTGCTGTGCATCGAGTTCCTCGCGGCCTCCCTTATCGCGCGCAAGGATCTGGTCACGGCGGCAGAAGGAGACCTCCTGCGGGAGATCTACCTGTCCTTTCGCTGAACCGTCCGGAGTACGCCCGAGACTTCGATATTCGGGCCAGGATATTGACCGCGCTGGAACCGGGCGATTCCAACGTCTTTGATCGGGGCGCTCCTGCCCTCCGCTCGCGAGCCACCCGAATCCCGATACGGCTGAGTAGCGAACGCGCGCTCGAGCCGCTGGTGGCGATTACCGCGAGTTTCGTCCGTCAGGGAATCGGTCGATCTGTGGAGCACACTCGCCAGCCGTCGGCGCCGCGCTCGAGCCTGAAGCTCACACTCTGCAGGTCAGCCGCTGTCGAAGTCCGCAGTTCAGTGTCAGCGACTGCGGTCTGATCGGAGATATCGACCTCCGTGAAACGCTGAACCTCGATCCGGCGGCCTTGTCCAGGACCCTCCCACCAGATCATCAGGTCGGTCAGTGGACCGAAATCGCGGAAGTCTTCCGCGATCGCACCGCAGGCCGTGCTTCGTAGAGTCGCCACATCACCGGCGTTCAGGGCATCGACATGCCGGTACACCGCCTGCTCCACCGCCCACTCGTCACTCATCGGCACGGGAGTATCCGCCCGAACCGCTGTTCCTCCGAAACACATGCTGACCAGTGCCGTAGCCACAGATGCCATCACCGTGACGAACCTCGGGCGCGGAACTGGCTTCGCGATCTGAACTAAGCCAAGCATCACGATCCCCTCTCTCGGAACTGCCGATGACGCGTTGCCCCGCTCACCTCAAACGACAGACGGCTACTTTACAGCTATCTTAAGTTGGGCTTGTTTCACCACTGTTCCGATTTATCCGCGTCAGACCACCAAGAACGGATGTGTGGATGAAGCGACTGCGAGAGCTGCCTTTCGCTCCGCTGTGGGTCCTTGCACCTCCGGTATTCGCGGCGATGTGGGGATTTGCAGCGATCAGCGGGTTCGTCTGGTTCGGCATCCCCTTTGCTGTCCTGGTCACGGCCATCTTCGCTGTCGGCGTCGCGAGGGAGCGTCAACGCTACGGAGGTCGCGAGCGGATGCGTGATTTTTACCGGGCCGTGCACGCACGGCAACTACCCATTCTGGCTTCGCCCTATGACGCTATCCGCTGGGGTCAGTGGATCATGGAGGAACGCGTCCGTCGTCGCGCGGGCCTGGCGCTATCCTGGTTCTTTCTCGCGCTCGCAGCCTTATGTCTGATCCTCCCGGCACTTCTCACCGTGAAAGCCCCCCATGGCTACACGGGTAGCCTCGGCTTGCCGGTCGCCGGAGTAATCGGCCTGGTGGTGTTCTCGTGGATCCGATTCGCCAACCAACGTGTCCTCGCGGCGCTCGATGCGCTGGCCCAGCAGGGAACCGCGCGCGGATACGGCAACCGCCTCCAGGTCACCTAGCCCGCTGGCGAATGGGGTGCAACGCGCTAACCGAACACGCCTTCATGCCGATGAGCGGGAGTTGATCGCCATCTCGGGTCAAAGGTCGAACCAGGCGGTGCTGGTCCAGTTCGGAGTCTCACCGGGGATGAGTTGGAGGTGGAAGTCCGGGCCGTCGTGTGTCCTGCTGAGTTCGGGTTCGGTGAGTTGGCTGATGGTGCACATATAGTCGCCGTTGGGCAGTTCGATGCCGGAGCCGTACCAGTCCTTTTGCCGGTCGATGCGTTGGTCCTCGAATTGTGCAGCCATCGTGAGGATTTCGTAGTTGACGACGATCAGCTCACCCTTGGTCACGGTGATGGGGCCGATGGCTTGCCGGGCGATCGGGAACTGCGGTTCCACCGATGAGGCGGATACGTCGATCCGCCAGCTGCCCTCGCCCCCTGTACCCCAGAGCAGCATTGCTCGCCGCTCCATTTCGGATGCGAAGTGCCCGAACAGCGACTCCAAGGTCCAGTTCTCGCTCACGAACGTCTTGTAGGTGTGCAGGTCCACGATGCCGAGGAAACCCGAGTCGTCCGGCATGTTTTCGATCCGTATCGGAAGCTGCGCCATGCACTACTCCTTTCAGAGGCCCAGTGGTGCCCGATCGTGAGCGGTGTTTGCTCGAACCCCGGAGTTGGAGCTTTCGGCCTGCCAGCTCATCGGTCCAGGCTTTCATGGCGCACTGAGTCTGGCCAGCTACCCGTGGAACCGGCACGCCACCTCGAACCGGCGGAACGTACTCTTTTGTCGGAGTACGAGCCCGTGCCCACTTCATCGCGGAGAGTGCGCCGTTGGGCTGCTGCGATTGCGCTGATCACCGTCGTACTGCCCGCTGCTTGCGTTTCGAACAGAGGTGACGACATCGATTGGTCCGATCTGATATCGGAGATGTCCGAGGTCAACCGGCTGGCGGCCGAAGACTCGGAATACCAAGAGGTGACCTCGCCCGGTGCAGGTGCGACCGCAGGCACTTGTCGAAGCCGAGCAACGGCTGGGACTTCATCTCGACCCTCAGTACCGGGAGTTTCTGCTACATGCCAATGGGTGGGAGGACTGGAACGGGTACAGCCACTACAGGTAACGATGCGAACGTACCGTAACTCCGCTTGCCGGGCCGGTTCGGACCATCAGGGCCGCAATCGGAACGCACTGAACTGCCGATGGGCGGATGCAAGGTGACGTCAGTTCATGGGCCGCGCCCTCGTGCTGGTGGTCAGCAACGTGGATCGGCGACTGTGCCCAGGTAGAGAACGAAGAGATACCCGGCCATCATGACGAGTATCCCGGTGGTGAGCAGCAAGTGCACAGACCAGTGCGAACGGGCAGGAATCATCCACAGGTAGATCAGCAGGAGCGATCCGACCGCGAGCATGGCTGTCGAACCGATGATCTGAATGCCCTCTACGACAGCGTAATCGTGGTCACGCTGGTCCGCGCTGCCATGCGCGCCCAGATCGCAGAAATCCCCGTTGGCCGGGGCGACCATGTACCCGCCCAACGTGATCGCCGGCCCGATGAAGACCGACGCGAGAACGTAGATCACTGCAATCGACAAGGGCCAGCTCTTGGTCATGGTTCCGGACAGTAACCAACGACTGTGGCTGCCCGGCGGTCGTCGTGTGGAGATCCTGTGTCCCAGCGGCCATCCGCTCATGCCGCTGGGCGAGCGGTTCAAGGTGGCCATGCGGACGTTCAAAAGATCAACGGGCCGAGCTCATCTCAGCGGGCATTAGGTCATTGCTTCGTCTTCCGAAAGATATTCGGGGACAACGTGATAGCCGTGCGAGTCCAGCCGTAACGCCGGAAGTGGGTGAGCCGATCTCGGCATGTATCCAAAAGCTGCGCTGCTGGGGGGAATTCGTTCGTCCAGAGTGCCAGAGCACAGATGAGGTCCGATGGCCTACGAAGCTGCACCCTTCTTCCGCCGGCTCGCTGCCAGAATTCTGGATCTGGCGTTCTGTCTTGTCCTGACGTTCGTGGTCGCCATACCGGTATCGATTCTCTGGATTCCGATCGGACTGATGACTGAGGGAGTGGGTGAGGATATCGTCTACGGGCTGGGTGCAGCGCTGTGCTACTTCATCGCGTACGTCGGGCTGGAGGTGTTCCTGCTGGTTCGGCGGAAAGGGCAGACCCTCGGCAAAGGACTGCTCGGATTGCGCGTCGTGCCGACGGCGGAATCGGTCGTGCCACGTATCGGCCTGGGATCTGCGGTTATTCGGATGCTGATCATCTTCCTGCCATTTGTGTTCCTGTCGCTGTCAGGAAATTTCCCGGAGTCGAGCATCCTCAATGCGCTGGCCATACTCGGCCTGCTGTCGTTCGCGGTCAGTCTCGTCCTCGCAGCTATCCCGACGGCTCGACGGCAGGCACTGCATGATCTGGCCGCAGGCAGTCGAGTGGTGCGCGCAGCCAAGCGCAAGATCGATCTCAAGACGGATCTCGTCATGGTGCTGCCGGGCAAGGTAAGCATGACGAAACTTCCCTGAACTTCAAGCAAGACGCTTCCAGCACCAAGTGGCATCCGCTGTAGGAATACGAATGCACGCACATGCCGCTGGTCGCGCTGACCGAACCGGCCAGCGCGGGCGGGCGGCAACGGTTGATCTGGCACCGGCCGAACGGACCGTATTGCCGAGTTGAGGACTCTCAGGTGCAGTAGCCAACGGTGTCGGGCCGTTAGGTTGTGGTGCCGCAGCGATTCTGGTGTGATCGGATTGTGCTGCCGAATCTGCTGGCGTTCACCGCCGTGGCCGTCCTCCTGGTCGCCATTCCCGGTCCAGCGGTAGTTCTAACGTTGAAAAGTGCGCTCCTGCGGGGACGACAGGCAGCGTTCGGCGTGGCATTCGGCGTGCTGGTGGCAGATCTTGTGTGGGCGATGGCCACTGCTGCTGGGCTAACAGCCTTGCTGGTCTCCTCGCAGATCGCTTTCGACATTGTGCGGGTAGTTGGAGCGCTGTATCTCCTGTACCTCGGTGTGCGGCTGGCGCTGTCGCGGAACCTCGCGGTCTTGGGTTCGGCTACACAGGCGCGGACGGAGACCGATCGTCGGGGCGGACTGCTACGCAGTTTTCGCGAGGGTCTGCTGTGCGACCTGTCCAATCCGAAGACCATGATGGTGTTCGCGAGCGTGATCCCCCAATTTCTCAGCAACACAAGCCATCCCGGCGAAGCGTTCGTGCTCGGTCTGGCGTTCGCCGTCGTGGGACTATGCTCGTTGTTGGTTTACGCGATGGTGTTCGGGACCGCGCGGCGAGCGGTGAAGAACACTCGGGTCACGCGGGCGCTGCTACGTGGCAGCGGAGGTGTGTTGGGGTTGTTCGGCGTTGGCCTGCTGGCCGAAACCTCCGCGACGTAGCTGTTACCGCATCGGTGGCGGTCCATGGGATGCCACAGCGGTGAGACTACCGCTGTCGTCTGTCGAATCCGCTCATTCCACTTACGGGCGGCCGGGACCATCCTGCCGATACGCCCTAGCCGAACGCTGCGTGCTGAGATCTATGCCAGTGTTTCACCAGGTGGGCCGATACCGTGATGCGGTGAACGATGATGCCGTTCGGCCAGAGTGGGGACGTCTGAGGAAGGTTGCGTCACCGATGAATGGCGGGCGGCGACTGGCCTATAGTGCCGAGCTCGTCGAGTGTGAGGATCGGCCGATGAATCTGCCGCCCCCGGTCGGTCAAAGCTCATGACACCGCAGAAAGGACACCGTCATGTCGGAGCTTCTCGTCGACTTCATCACGACCCTCGACGGCTACGCATCAGGGGAGGGGTGGCCCGGTTTCTGGGGCCTCGAAGGCCCGGAGTACCTCGCATGGCTCGGCGAACAACCAGAGCCCACCTATCTGATGGGAGCCAATACCTACCGCCTGATGTCGGGCTTCGCCGCCGGCGAGGTCCCGGCTGGCCAGGACGAGTTCAGGCCCGAAGAGGAGGCGTCCGTCGACGGGCTCACCCGAGCGTCCAAGGTGGTGTTCTCCTCTTCACTGGAGGAGCCACTGACGTGGGCCAACTCCACGCTTGTCCGAGACGACGCCATCGAGACGGTTCGCGCCATGAAATCGAACGGCTCGGGGCTGCTCACTACGATCGGCAGCCTGAGCCTGTGCCGTTCCCTGTTGCGAGCCGGGCTCGTCGATCGATTCCGGGTCGTGATGTTCCCGGTCATCACCGGTGCCACGGGCGCGGAACGCATCTACGACGGCTACCCGGACGTTGCCCTCGAGATGATCGAGCACCGTACCTTCGACGGTCGTACCCAGTTGGTCGAGTACAGGCCCCGCGTCCTCGAACGCCCGCCGCTCGGTGCTCCCGCGTGATGTCGCGCGTCCGCCGACGGAACACTTGGCGATGAGCCGAGGTCCGAAGGGCGGAAGAGCTCTGTTTCACCGGCTTCCGTGCTCCAAGCGAATGCCAACGGATCGTTGATGCCCGGCGGTTAGCGTGCTTCGCGAGGGCCGATCATCGCAGGCCCGACCATCCGGTGAAGGAGTGTGACGTGGCGGAGCAGAATCGGCGGGTGAGCGACAGCGTCTACGAGGTTCGGTTCGGTTTCACCGTGCGGGATGTATCGACGATCGCCGTGTGCGCAGGATTCGCTCTTGTCGGTTTCCTTCCCGATTGCCCGCTCCTGCTACGGATCGCCTGCCTGGGTTTTTTCGGCGGGGGCGGATTGGTCTACCTGTACAAGATCCTGAGCATGACGTTGTCACGTCGTATCGCATTGCGTGTCGACCACACCGGTATCACTCTGGGCGAGTCCCCGATTCTCGGCGACCGCCAAGGGGCTGTGAGCCTTCCGTGGGCGCAGGTCACCTCGGTCGCGGTGGTGACAGAACCCGGCCGCTACCCCTTGACCTACATCTGCCTGACCACGCGAGAGCGATCATCGACATTGCCGAATCCGCCCGGCTCGTGGAGCGAAGGCGGCCCCGATTTCCGCACTCCGCTGCCCGGTCTGTTCTCGGTGAGTCGGCGGATCATCGGCTGGGAAGTGAATCGCACACGATTGGAGCACGCCGTGAAGCGCTACGCCCCGGAGGTCGACGTACGCTACTTCAGCTGATACCGCCGCATGTGGTTGTCCACGGTCGGCGACTACGGCCAGTACCGGTGATCAGCACCGCTCCGCAGCCCACATTCGCCACTCGCCCCCCGCCCTGGGCGCGAACCATCTCGGCGAAAATGGCCAAGGCTGCGCGGTCTTCGGGCGGTCCAAACCACATCCGTTCTGCGCCTGTACTTCTGCTGGTGCAGCCTCCGCCAACTCACCCGCTCGCAGTGTCGGCTGACGTTCGTCTCGAGTGATCTGCCGCGCCTAGGTCCGGCAGCCAGTGCAGCTCGTGTGCCAGGGTTTTTGCTACGCCGCGGATGCGGCGGTGTAGTGGCGACTGCACGCGCGGGAGGACCAGGTGGATCGTCAAGGGAGGTGCGCCCCGCAGCGGTCGCCAGATGAGACCGGCCGGTTGTGTCGTGATCGCGGCTTCACCGGCCGGGGCGAGGGTGAGGCCGTCGAGTAGGTCGCGCTGAGCCATGTCGAAAGAGACTGTGGGCGTGACGAATCGAGGTCGTGGTCGGATGTCGCGGAACAGTGCGGACAGCTGATCGTGGACCGGGGGGTTGGCCGTGCGGTCGGGGAGTCGCAGCGGATACGCGGCCGCATCGGCGATCGCGATCTCCGGGTGTTCGGCCAGCGGATGATGTTGTGCCAATTGGACTCCCACGCGTAGCCGCCGCAGCAGGAACCGGCGCACGCCACGACCCGGCTGTTCACCCCGGGTGATCCCCGCGTCGATGCGGCCATCGGCGACCGCGGGGGAGATCTCCGGTGTCGCCATCGGGACCGCGCTGACATCGAGACCTGGGCTGCTGCGAATTATTCTGTCCACCAAGGCCGGTGCCGTCCCGGCCCCAGCGCTGAGGCTGTATCCGATGCGCAGCGTGCCCAGTTCACCGGCTCCCGCCTTCCGGGCGGTGTCCCATGCCCGGTCCAGCGCCGCCAGCGCGGGCGGCGCGGACTCCGCCAAAACCGCACCGGCCGTGGTCAATACGACGCTGCGCGTGTTGCGAACCAGCAAGCTCGTACCGAGTTCGGCCTCCAATCGGCGTATCCGGGCGCTCAGTGCGGGCTGGGCGATCCCGATCCGTGTGGCCGCGCGGGTGAAGTTCAACTCCCGCGCGAGCACCAGAAAGTACCGCAGGCTCACCGTATCCGGAGCCACATGCCCTCCCGGTCGATTGATAACGATCCGTTCTGAGTCTATCCCGTACCGGTCTTTCCCTGGTCCACGGATCAAGCCCTAACCTGCGCATATTCACTCACACACCGAGAGGCGGCCATGCACAAGTTGGTAGTCCTGTACCCCAAGCCCGTCGACCCCGACCACTTCCGCGACTACTACGTGACCAACCACCTTCCACTGGCAACGAAGATGCCCGGCCTGCTCGCCTGGCGCTACAGCTTCGACGTGGCGGCGACCAACGGAGCAGCACCGTACTTCGCGGTCTTCGAAGCCGACTTCGCCGACGCCGCCGCGTTGGCCGCGGCGTCGGCGTCGGAGCAAGGCCAGCGGGCGGCCGCCGATGTCGTCAACTACGCGACCGGCGGTGTGGTCATCATCGACTATCCGGTGCGGGAGGGGACCAGCTGAGGCGGGACGGCAGTGGTGATCCGATGCTTGCGCGCGCCTTACCGCGACGCTGCCTGTCCGAGGAGGTGGCACCGCCCGCGAGCGGTTTGCCCCGGTGTCAGACGCACGGGTTTGGGTAGCCGGTTGACAGAGGAGTTCGGGGCTGCCCGGACATAACCATCGAGAGAGCGTGAATGCGGAGGTGATTGCCGTGTCGGGTGCGCAATCGCAGCACATCGGACCCGGGCCAGCCACCCACGATCCGAGCCGGGAGCCGGTCGGTGAGCTGGTGCAGCAGGCGTCGCAGCAGCTCACCGAGCTGGTGCGTGGGGAGCTGCGGCTGGCACAGGCGGAGATGCGGGAGAAGGGCAAGCGGTACGGAATCAGTGGCGGGCTGTTCGGCGGTGCCGCCGTGGTCGGATTTCTGACCTTGCAGGCCCTGGTCTTCACCGTGATCGCGGCGCTGGCCGTGGCCTTGCCGATGTGGGCGTCGGCGCTGATCGTCACGGCGCTGCTCGCCGTGATCACCGCGGTGCTGGCGCTGGTCGGCCGCAAGGAGGTCGATCAGGCCACCCCGCCGACACCCGAGCACACCATCGAAACCGTCAAAGCCGATATCGCTCAGATCAAGGAAAGCGCACACCGATGAATCAGCCGGACTCGGAGAAGAAGACCGCGGCTTCCGTCGACGAGTTGCGCGAGCAGGTCGAGCACACTCGTGCGGAACTCGGGCAGACCGTCGAAGCGCTCGCGGCCAAGACGGACGTCAAGGCCCGCGCACAGGACCGGGCCGAGGCGGCCGAACACCAGGCCGCCGCCAAGGCGGAACAGTTGAAGCACAAGACCACCGACGCCGCCCAGCAGGCACGCAGTCACCCCGGCCTCGTACTCGCGGGTGTGGCGGGCGTGGTGATCGCGGTGTGGGCGGTGCGTCGCCGACGGAACGGGTGATCCAGTGAAATCAGTCGACATTGCCTACAAGCCGATCGGTCTCGTCCTGGGCGCGGTCAGCGGCCTGCTCGCCGCGGCGGTATTCAAGCAGACCTGGAAGATGCTCCGCCACGACGAGCAGGTCCCGGAAGCAACCGACCCGGATCGAAGCTGGCGCGAGGTCCTGCTCGCCGCAGTCGTCCAAGGCGCGATATTCGCCGGAGTCAAGGCCGCCGTCGACCGCGCCGGCGCCACCACCACCCACCGCCTGACCGGTACCTGGCCCAGCTGACGCGCCCGGCGGCTGTCATGACGGCCTCGGACGACGATGGCTCCGGCACGACAGTGAAAAGCACCGCCGCGTGGTGGATCACGCGGCGGTGCTCGGCTGTGCGTCAGGCCTGTGCGGCGGCAGGCACGTCTCGGGTGCGGTCGAGTTTGGCGCTGTCGGCGAGTTTGAGCCAGATGACTCCGCCGATGATGACCGCGAGCCAGAATGCTTTGGCCAGGGTCAGGGTTTCGTGGAAGAAGACCGGTCCGAGGAGGGCGGCGCCGACGGCGCCGATACCGGCCCATACGGCGTACCCGATCCCGACGTCGATCTTCTTCAACGCGACGCTGAGGAAGTACAGGGTGAAGAGGAAGAAGACGATGGCGACGGCCGACCAGAGCGGGTTGGTGAATCCCTCGCTGCCGTTCACGCTGAGGGCGTAGCCGATCTCGAAACCGCCGGCTGCCAGCAGCGCCAGCCAGGGTCCGGTCTTCTGTTCGACTGTTGCGGGTGCCGAATGGGGCGTTGCGGTGGTGGTCATGGGAGTTGTCCTTTCGCGAATGCGGGGAGGGGGTTACACGGTTCCGGCGAGATTGAGTCCGACTACGCCGACGATGACGATGGCGATGCCCAGCAGCTTCTTCCAGGTCAGGCGTTGGGCGAGGAACAGCGCGCCGATGACGACGATCGAGACCCCGGCCAGTGCGGTCCACAGGGCGTATCCGACGCCGACGTCGAAGGTCAGCAGGGCGAGGCTGAGGAAGAAGGTGGCGATCGCGCCGCTGACGAGCGTGCCGATCGTCCACCGCAGGTTCGTGAAGCCCTGTGCCTTGCCCGCGGCAATGCCGACGGCGACCTCGAAGATGACCGCGATGCCCAAGTAGAGCCAGCTCATGACGATATTCCTTTCAACGGGAGTATAAATGCATGTACATGCAGGTATATGGACAGTGAAAGCCGATGCCGTGACAGCGGGTGGTTCAGGGTGCGAGCAACGCTTCGATCTCCCGCAGGGCCGCCCCGAGTTGTCTGATGTCGACACCGGGGAAGTGGGCTGAGGCCGCGGTCAGGAGTTCGGTGATGCGATCTTCGTAGGGGGATCGCGCATCGCGGACCAATGCCTCGCCTTGCTCGGTGATGACCGCGTAGACACCGCGCTTGTCGTCCGCGCAGAGGTCGCGACGGACGTAACCCTTCGACTCCAGGCGAGTCACCAGGCGCGTTGCCGAACTCTGATTCAGGCCGACGCTCTGCGCGAGATCATTGACACGCAACTCCTTTTCGGGCGACTGGCTCACCAGGCTCAGCGCACGAAACTCCGTCAGCCCGACGCGATAGGTATCGGCGAGCCACCGATCGAGGTTCGCGTCCACGGCGGAGGTCAGTGCGGCAACCTTCGACCAGGCGGCGCTGACGTGACCCTGCGGCATCCGACTCGTCTCAGTTTGTTGCATGTACATGCATGTAAGGTAACAGGTCTGCGGCGACAACGCCAGTCGGAAGCGAAAACAATTCCTCAGTCGGATGGCCGGGGCTGGCAGCGGGGGCAGAAGTAGATGCTGCGGTCGGCGCGGGTGGGCTCGTCGGGGTCGGGGAGGTGGCGGGCGATGAGGTTGGTGGCGCAGCGGGGGCAGGGGCGGTGGTGGCGGCCGTAGGCCAAGGCACGCCATGGAGGGTGGTGAGCGGCCCGGGTGAGGACTCGGTGTGCTTCGTCGACGAGCGCCGGAAGGTCGTCTATATGGGCGATCGGGGTGGCGGGGTGCACCCTGCGGAGGAAGCAGATCTCGCTGCGGTAGATATTGCCTATCCCGGCGAGATTGCGTTGGTCCAGGAGGGCGAGGCCGATGGGCTGGTCGGGGTGGGCGCGCAGGCGGCGGAGGGCTTCGTCGGCGTCCCAGTTCGGACCCAGCAGGTCGGGGCCGAGGTGGACGGTGGCGGTGTGTTCGTCGGGACGGGGCAGCACCTCCACCAGGCCGAGGGAGAAGCCGACCGCCTGCGTGTCGGCGGTGGCGAGGATGAGGCGGGCGGTGAAACCCGGCTTGGTCCAGCGTTGTCCGGGGGTGTAGACGCGCCAGGTGCCTTCCATTTTCAGGTGGGTGTGGATGCTGAGGCGCGGGGTGCGGACGAACAGGTGCTTGCCGTAGCTGCCGACACTGTCCACCGGATCGCCGCGCAGGTCGAGGGTGGCGTAGCGGGGTACTCGGAAGTCGGTGCGGGTCAGCGTCTTTCCGACCAGCGCCGCGCGCAGCCGCTCGGCCGCGAGGTAGACGGTGTCACCCTCGGGCATATCGCTGCCGTGGGACGGTCACGGACGGCTCCGTAGTCGGAAGCCGCGCGGGGTCGGGGCGAAGCCCGCCGAGGTCAGGAAGTCGGCGAAGGTGTTGCCGTGCACGGATTCCCCGTTCACCCGGTCGATGACCAGCGAATCCACGCGCCGGGCGTGTACCAGTCCGGCCAGGGCGCCGGCGGCGGCCGTGCGCGCCGCCGGATCCTCGGTGAAGGTCAGCAGTGTCTTGCCCCCGCGCTCCAGATACAGCGCCAGCTCGCCCTCCACCAGCACCACCAGCGCCCCGGCCTTGCGTCCTGGCCGATGCCCCGCCCCTTCGGCCGCCGCCTTCGGCCACGGCAGTGCCGCCCCGTACGGATTCGCCGGATCGCAGGCGGCCAGCGCGACGGCGGCACCCGATGCTTCGGCGGAGGGTGCGCCCTCGACACCGTCGCCCGGGTAGCGGATGCGGTCGGTTTCGTAGGAGCGCAGCCGGTCCACCACATCGGTGGTCGAGAACTGCGCGCCGCCAAGGGAATCCACGAAATAGCCGCGGCGGCAGCGGCCGCGATCCTCGAATTCGGTGAGCACCCGGTACATGAGGGCGAAGCCGCCGGGCACGCCTTCGCTCAGCACCGAGCCGCGGGTAAGCACGCCATAGCGTTCCAGAAGGACATCGGCGGTGGCGTGGGCGCGAATCGTATTGTCCGCCACGCGCTCCGGAAGCAGCGACCAGCGTCCGGCCACCCGGGGCGGACTGGTGCGGACCGGTGCGCCCGCGCGGGGGAGGTACATGCGCCCGCGCGGGGCGCGGCGCGGCGTGCGGTGCGCCGTGGTGGTGCGGGTGGTCCCGGAGAGCAGCGCGCGTACCGGGGCAAAGGTGTCGCCGCCCACATGGCCCGCCCACACCAGCTCCCACAGGGCCGTCACCACCTGGGATTCGTCCTCGATCCCGGTGGCCTCCGCCAACTGCCGGAAGAAGTACGCCCCACCGGAACTCGGCACCACCTGGGCGGTGGCGGGTCCGTCCACACCCGGTGCGGTGTCCGTGCCGATCACGGTCGCGCCCATGGCCGTCAGCAGGCTGATGTGTACCTCGCCGAGTTCCAAGTCGTCGGGCGGCGGCAGGGTGAGGGGCGTTTGTTCGGCCGGATGCAGGGCGATCCAGCCGTCCTTGGCGGTGATCGCGCCGTGGCCGGACCAGAGGACCTCGCCGGTGGCCAGGAGTTCGTCCAGCATGGCCGGGGCGTAGTCGCGCACCCGCGAGGGCAGGATGAGCGATTCCCAGGCCGACGCCGGAATGGGCACGCCCGCAAGCTGTTCCACCACCGCGGCGACACCGTCCACGCCGCGCAGCTCCCCGGTGCCGATATGTTGCCAGGCGGGCAGGAAACGTCCGAGGGCGGCGGTGGCGACCGGCTCCACCTCCTTGCGGGCGGCGGCGAGTGAGCGGCGGCGCAGGCGGCGCAGCACCTGGTTGTCGCACCATTCGGCCCCTGCCGCGCCGGGGGTGAATTCGCCTTCCACCACCCGCTTTTCGATAGCCAAACGGTGCAGGGCGGTCGCCGCGACGGCCGGGCCGAGTCCGAAGCGGTGTGCCACCGCGTCCACGGTGAACGGCCCGTGGGTGCGGGCATAGCGGCCGACGAGATCACCGAGCGGATCGGCCACCGGTTCCACGAACGCCGCCGGAACGCCGATGGGCAGCGGTACGCCGAGCGCGTCGCGCAGGCGCGCGGCGTCCTCGACCGCCACCCACCACGACGACCCCGCGAAGGAGACCTCCAGCGCCCGATGGGTTTTCACCAACTCCGCGAACCATTCGCGTGGATCCTCGACACACCGCAGGGTGGCCTCCGCGGCGGTGAGCGGCCCCAGCAGCCGCAGCAGATCCGCCAGCCCCTCCAGATCGCGGGCGTGCCGCTCCGGGGTGAGCCGCTGCAACTCCCGCTCGGTCAGCTCCAGCACCGCCGCGTCGAGCAGCTCGCGCAGCTCCACTCGGCCCAGCAACTCCGCGAGCAGGCTGGAGTCCAGCGACAGCGCCGCCGCCCGCCGCTCGGCGAGGGGGCTGTCACCCTCGTACATGAACTGCCCGATGTAGTCGAACAGCAGCGAATTCGCGAAGGGCGACGGCGTGGCGGTCTCCACCTCGACGAGCCGCAGTTGCCGCCGCGCCACCCGGCTCAGCAGATCGCGCAGTGAGGGCAGGTCGTACACGTCCTGGAGGCATTCGCGCACCGTCTCCAGCAGCATGGGGAAGTCCGGGAACTTGCGCGCCACATCGAGCAGCTGCGCCGCCCGCTGCCGTTGCTGCCACAGCGGAGCCCGTTTGCCCGGATCGCGGCGCGGCAGCAGCAGCGCCCGCGCCGAACACTCCCGGAACCGCGAGGCGAACAGCGCCGAGCCGCCCACCTGCTCGGTCACCACATCGTCGATCTCATCCGGTTCGAAGACGAACAGCTCGGCCCCGGGTGGCTCGTCGGTGGTGTCCGGCAGCCGCACCACGATCCCGTCATCCGATGGTGTCGGCGCGGCATCCACCCCGAACCGCTCGCGCAGCCGTGCCCCCACCGCCAGCGCCCACGGCGCGTGCACCGGCAGCCCGTACGGCGAGTGCAGCACCAGCCGCCAATCACCCAACTCGTCCCGGAACCGCTCCACCAGCAGCGTTTTGTCGGTCGGCAGCTGCCCGGTCGCCGTGCGCTGCTCCTCCAGCAGCGCAACGAGATTCGCCGTGGCATTCTCATCCAACCCCGCCGCCGCAGAAACATCCGGCAAGCTCAGCTCCGAGCCGCCCGCAGCTGACGCCTTGCGTGTCCGGCCCTGCCGCCCGGTGGCCTGCTTTCCCACCTTGCCACCGGTCGCGCGCGCCTGGGCGGCGGCGTGGCCCGCACCGTCGTCCGTATCCGACTCGTTGTGTGCGGCAGCGAGCGTCGTGAAGCCGTCCCGCCGTGCTGTAACCGGCGACGCTTGGGACGAGTCGGCCCCGTGTGCGGTGTCGGTCGCGCCGGACTCGGGAGGTGTCGCGGCGCTGGGGTCGGACGCCGTGACGCGAGAGGAGACCTCGGCCGCCCGTAGCCCGCTGTCGGACGCACTCGTGCTCCTGGATGTCCGGTCGGGTGTGTCCCCTGCGCCGCGTCGGCCCGCCCGTTCGACCGCCTGCCCGGCCTGCCGCACGAATTCCCCCAGGGCCGCGCCCAATTCGGCCGGGCGGCCCAGCGAATCACCGTGCCAGAACGGCAGTCGCCCCGGCTGGCCGAAGGCGGGAGTCACCAGCACCCGGTCGAAGGTGATCTCCTCGATGCGCCAGCTGGTGGCCCCGAGCGCGAACACATCCCCGACGCGGGATTCGTACACCATCTCCTCGTCGAGTTCGCCGACGCGCGAAGCCTTCTCGCCCACCATGAACACCGGGAACAGGCCGCGATCCGGAATGGCCCCGCCGGAGGTGACCGCCAGTCGCTGCGCCCCCGGCCGTCCGGTCAGCGTCCCGGCGTCGCGATCCCACACGATGCGCGGCCGCAGTTCGGCGAACTCGTCGGACGGATACCGCCCGGACAGCAGATCCAACACCGATTCGTAGGCCGAACGCGGCAGTGCCGCATAGCTTCCCGTACTCCGCACCACCTCGAACCAGGCATCGGCGTCCAGTGGTTCCAGCGCGCACGCGGCCACGGTCTGCTGGGCGAGGATGTCCAGGGGGTGTGCCGGAACCTTCAGCTCCTCGATCTGCCCGGCGGTCATGCGCATCGACGCCACCGCGCAGTGGATGACGTCGGTGCGGTGCTTGGGGAAGATCACGCCGCGCGAGATCTCGCCCACCTGGTGTCCGGCCCGCCCGACCCGTTGCAGCCCGCTCGCCACCGAGGGCGGCGCTTCGACCTGCACCACCAATTCCACGGCACCCATATCGATGCCGAGTTCCAGACTGCTGGTGGCCACCACGCAGCGCAGCCGCCCGCTCTTGAGATCGTCCTCGATGAGCGCCCGCTGTTCCTTACTGACCGAGCCGTGGTGCGCCCGCGCCAGCAGCGGCGCGGCACCGTGCACCACCTCGGTCGACGGACCCAGTTGGGCGGGCGGCGCGTGCTCGGTATCCACCGCCTCCCCGAGCCGAGCCGCGTACGCCTCGTTCAGCCGGGCGGTGAGCCGTTCCGAGAGCCGCCGCGAATTGGCGAACACGATGGAGGACCGGTGTTCGAGCACCAGGTCCACGATGGCTTCGTCCACATGCGGCCAGATGGAGGCGGCCTCCCCGGACTCGTCGGGCTCGGTCATATCCGCCACCGGCACCCGCACGGTGAGGTCGAAGGTCTTGGGCGCGGGCGGGGACACGATGGTGATCGGAGCATTGCCCACCAGGAACCGCCCCACCTCGGCGGGCGGGCGCACCGTGGCCGACAGCCCGATCCGCTGTGCCGGGCGTTCGGTCAGCAAATCCAGTCGGGCCAGTGAAAGCGCAAGGTGCGCACCGCGTTTGGACCCGGCAATGGCGTGCACCTCGTCCACGATCACGGTGTGCACCCCGCGCAGCGTCTCGCGCGCCGCCGAGGTGAGCATGAGGAACAGCGACTCGGGAGTGGTGATGAGGATGTCGGGCGGCGTGCGCTGCATGGACCGCCGATCCGCGGCGCTGGTGTCCCCCGACCGCACCCCCACCCGGATCTCCGGCGGCTCCGACCCCAACCGCTTGGCCGTCTGCGTCACCCCCACCAGCGGCGCGCGCAGATTCCGCTCCACATCCACGGCCAGCGCCTTCAGCGGCGAGATGTACAGCACGGAGGTGGTGCGCGGCCCCTCCACGGGCTCGCGTGCGGCCAGCCGGTCGATGGCCCACAGGAACGCCGACAGCGTTTTGCCCGACCCGGTCGGCGCGACGACGAGCGTGTGCTCCCCGGCGGAAATGGCCTCCCAGGCCCCCAACTGCGCGGCCGTCGGCGCGGGGAACGCGCCGTCGAACCACTGCCGGGTGGCGGGGGAGAACCGATCCATGCCCCCAGTCTGCACCCGGGCACCGACATCGTCCGGATATCACCCGGTCACAGTCGAGACAACGGCGGGCAATCGAAGTACGCCCGCCGATGCCGCGCGTACGCTTTCCAACCGTGCAGAAGGTGCTAAGACTCGACCTGGTCAGTCACGGCATGACCGAGGCGATGCGCAAGGCACGATTCCCCGTCGACGAACCGCTCACCGAAGCCGGGCGGCGGGCCGCCTCCGCCTGCGGACGTCTCAATACCGCCCGGGTGCTGACCGCACCGGAACGCCGCACCGTCGAAACGGCCGCCCTGATGGGCCTGCTGGGCGCCGAGGAGGACCGACTACGCGACCTGGACGCGGGCGCGTGGCGCGGCGGCGAACTCATGACGGTGCCCAAGGAGGACCTCTACGCCTGGCTCACCGACCCCACCTTCAAGGGGCACGGGGGCGAGTCCGTGGTGGACGTGATCGAGCGGACGGCCCAGTGGCTGGCCGACATCGCCGCCGACGGGGAGCCGACCATCGCCATCACCCATCCCGCCGTCATCCGGTGCGCGCTGCTGGTGGCGCTGGACGCGCCCGCGAAGTCGTTCTGGCGCATCGACATTCCGCCGGTGAGCATTACCCGGCTGCACTACCGAGGCGAGTGGACCCTGCACTTCCGGGCGTGACCGACTCACCAGGCGTGACCGCGCTACCGGACGCGCCGACGCCAACGGGCGTGATCATGGCCCGCACCGCATCGGTAATGAGCCGCGCCGACAGGCTCGGGTCGATGGCCCGCTGAATCCCCAGCCCCAGGCCGAGGCTCAGCACCGCGGTGGCGGCGTCCTCCGGCGGCATGGGCAGCGCGATGCCCAGCGAGCCTGCCAGGCTCTGCAATTGCGCGGCGACGGTGCCGCGAATCAGCGACAGATTGGACACCAGCGCGGCCTGCAGCGCCGGATCGTCGCGCGCCACGATGGCGAACTCGAATTCCAGCATGGTCCAGCCGACATCGCCGAGGGTGCGCTCGGCCCATTCCTGGAAGGCCGCCATGCGCTCGTCGAATGCCTCGTGCGCCGCCAGCAGCGCGCTCACCTCGCCGAACTTGGTCTCGTGAATGAGTTCGAGCACCTCCAGGCACAGCTGGGATTTGGTGCGGAAGTTGGAGTACACCGCGCCCTTGGAGTATCCGGCTTCCTCGGCGACGCGCTCCAGGCTGGTCTTGGCGTAGCCGTCGGTGAGGAAGAGGTCACGCGCGGTGGCCAGCAGCTCCGCGCGGGTGCGGGCCTGGCTCTCGGACCGGGTGAGACGTGGCATGCGTCGATTTTATGTACCGTCGGATTTGGGATACCGCCAGTATCCGAGAACTGCTAGTGTTCGAAACCATGAGTAACAGCAACGGGTCACAGCGGCGTGGCCTGGCAATCGGCTGCGGGGGCACGCTCGGCGCGGCGTGGATCGTCGCCGCGCTGGCCGCGGCGCGCGACGTACTGGACTGGGATCCGCGCACGGCGGACGTCATGATCGGCACCTCCGCGGGGGCCGAGATGGTCACCCTGCTCGGCAGCGGCATCGCGGTGGACGACCTGGTCGCCATGCAGCGGGGGACGTCGAGCGATCCGGTGCTGACCGCGCACCTGCGGGCGGAACCGGGCCGGTTCCCGCCGCCGCGACCGCGCCTCGGTGCGCTCGCGGCCCCACGG
>NZ_JASCXP010000034.1:0-29757 GCF_030010695.1 Nocardia sp. CC201C | reverse complement strand
GACCAGGTCGGAGGCGGTTCCCCGCCTCCGACCATTCGCGTTTTGTGGGCCCAATTGTGGACCACGGTGACTAGCCCGGGTGAGCCGGGGCTGACGGGTGCAGGGGTAGTCAACGGGTCGGTGGCGAGTTGTGCGCCCGGCCCGCGCTCGTCGCCATCAACACACGCTGACCGTGGGGATGGGTGTGTGGTGAAATGCAGTACTGGCCGGTCTACTACGGGTCGGGGAGTGTCGGTTGTCGAGGTTGAGGGGGGCGGGTGCGGTATTCCACTGCGCTGTTGGTCATGGCGGCGGTATCGCCGGGGCTGCTGGGATGTTCGGTCATCGCGGACTCACCGGACATCGGTCGGCCCACGGTGCCATCGACGAGCACGGTGGCTGCGGCGACCACCACGCGGGCGCATACCTCGCGCGAGTTGTGTGAGCCGGTGCGGGACTTCCTCGCCGGGTTGGGAGCGGTCGGGGTACGTATCGAGCGTTCGAACTGGCCGCTCGACCGCACCCTGCCCGAGGACGGGGCCCCGCTGGTCGTGTGCCGAGTCGAATCGGATTCGGAGTTGTCCGGCTTCGTCAGCATGAAGCGGGCCGGCAGCTCGGCCGACGATGTCGATCTCACCGAGCTCTACCCGGAACCCGGCTACGGCGCACCGGTGCTACTGAGCGACAGGCGCGAAACGGGCCATCTCAGCGTCAAAACCTATATCGGCCACTGGATCGGCGATCTCGATATCAATCAGCAGTACTCACGGGACAGGCCGGAGACGCGACAGCTCGCCATGTCCGATGACCAGGTCACGGCTGCGGCACAGCTGTTGATCCGGGTGACTCGTGGCCTCAACGAATAGCGGACAACGACCGGCCCGGGCCGCCGGGCCGCCGGGTACGTCAACACCTGCTCGGACTTCCCCACCGCTACGTCGAATTCCGTTGGGGCCTAACCCTTCTCGTGCTCGGGCTGGCGACCATGCTCGTCGGTGTCGTGGAGTGGCGGCATCGGATGCCCGCAACCACTCAACCGCGTGACCATGGCGGCGGGCCGCCGCCGCTCGTGCGATCTCGACAGGAGTCCTTGCCTGCTCGACACCGCAGGCACCCGCATAGGACGCGGGCGCGCAGGCTGATCGGCGGACCGCGGAGTCGGTGTTGCTGTCGCTCGCCGATCTTCCCCGGGGGTATCGGGTGACGCGGGAGGTGGAGTCCGGTGAGTCGCGCGCGGAGGGTGAGGAACATCCGTGGACCCCGGAGCTCGTGCGTGTCCGGGTATCGAGCCGACGCGGGTGGGCCGGGCCGTGGGCGCGGTGGTAGGGGGTACGGATGGACATGGTAGAGCGGGATGTCCGACACATTCGGCAATGTTGACATTGACTACTTTGTAGTCGCTGCCTACATTGACAGCCATCATGACGAACGACGCAGACACCTCGGCGGCCGAGCATAGCCGTCCCCCTGCCCACAGCGCGCCGCCCCGGCGCGGACTGCTGCCGCCCGTCGCCATCGTGACCGTGCTGGCGGCGCTGTTCGGCTACATGTATCTCGGCTACACCTCCGCGCCGGAGAAGCATCTGCACGACTTTCCGCTCGCGCTGGTGAATCAGGACGTCGGCGATACCTTCGATGGAACGCCGACCAATGTCGGCGACTCGATCACCGAGGGGATCGTCGACGCGGTGCCCGCGGATCAGATCGACCTGCGGTTGCTCGGCATCAACGAGGCGCAGCTGCAGCTGCGGTCCGGGGAGATCTACGGCGCCATCGTCATTCCGAGCGACTTCACCAAGCGGTTGGCGATCCTCGGTGCGGCGGCGGTGGTGCCGGGTGACGTGGAGCGGCCGATCATCACCGTGCTGGTGAACCAGCGCGCGGGCGCGTTCGCTGCCCAGATCACGAATATGATCGCCGAACGCGCGTTGACCCAGGTGAATGCCACCGTCGGCGCCCAGCTCACCGATCTGGTGGGGGAGAAGTTGCGGCCTGCGCCGGGCGCACCGCCGACCGAGATCAGCGGCGCTTCGCGGCTGCTGCTGGACCAGCCCATCGAGATGGTGTTCACCGACTACCGCCCACTGCCGGACGGCGCGGGACACGGGCTGTCGGCCTTCTTCTACACCCTGGTGCTGCTGCTCGCCGGATTCATCGGCGCGGTCATCATCCACACCATGACCGATGCCCACTACGGTTACGCACCGGCCGAGTACGGTCCGTGGTATCTGCACCGGTCCCCGCTACCGATGAGCCGCTGGCGCATCCTGCTCGTCAAATGGGGTCTCGCCGCCCTGACCGCCCCCCTCGCATCCGGGGCACTGCTCGGCGCGGCGCTGCTACTGGACATGCCGGTCGACCGTCCGTTGCCGATCTTCCTGTACGGCGCTCTCGCCGTACTGGCGGTCGCGGTGACGGCGCTGGCGGTGCTGGCCGCCTTCGGCACCGCGGGCCTGGTCCTCAACATGATCGTCTTCGTGGTCCTGGGCCTGCCCTCATCCTCCGGCACCGTGCCGGTGGAAGCCACCCCGCGCTTCATCGCCGATCTGGCCGCCTTCGAACCCATGCACCAGATCTTCTTGGCTGTCCGCTCCCTGCTCTACTTCGACGGCAAGCTGGAATCCGGTATGGCCCATGGCTTCTGGATGACCGTCCTGGGTCTGGCCATCGGCGTGGCCCTGGGGGCTGTCGCCACCCACACCTATGACCTGCGTGGCTTCCACCGCCTGGGTGTCCCGCACAAGCACACCCCGACCGCAGTCATCGACGGCCGGGATTGACGTTCGGGGGTTGGGTTCGGAGTGACCGGTCGGTGGGATGGATGCTGACCGGTTCACCCGAGCGAGTGTGAGCCTTCGGGTCGGAGCGGTCGGTGATCGAAACCCCCCGCGGGCGAGTTCCGCGGTCGCCGCGCGTGGGTGGGAACGTGCCGGATGACGTATACGGCCGTTGACGTATACGGCCGTCGCCAGGAACAGCAGCAGGTAGCAGCCCGAGTAGAAGGGCACGGCGATGTGGGCCCACCAGGCGGGTAGGTCGTCGCGGGGCAGCATGAACAGCCCGATGCCGATGGGGTGGGGTGCGTCCTCGAGCGGTGGACGGTCCGGGTAGTTCCACCACCAGCAGAAGCTGGCGAGAAGGACAGTCACGCACGGCAGCCAGCGGTAGCGGGTGCGACCGGTGTGGGCATGGTGCAGAACGATGACGAACAGGACGGCGAACCAGACCCAGTGGTGTCCCCAGGAGAACGGTGACGCGCAGGCCGCGGTCATTCCGGCCACGGTGACCGACAGCAGGATTCGGCCCGATCGGTAGGCGCGCACCGCGGCGTAGAGTCCGAACAGGACCAGCGGAACGGCCACGGTCAACCACATCCAGGTCGGCGGGGCGTACACCGTCGAGGTGGGGCCGTGCACGGCATAGCGATCGACATCGTAGAAGCGCAGCAGTTGCGCGAGGAATCCGTTGACCGACTGATTGGCCGGTGAATCGACCGGGCCGACGCGGGCGGGTGCGTTGAACTGCCTGCCCCAGTAGGTGGTGGAATCGGTGGGCCGGACCAGGAACCCGATGGCTATCGTCGCGGCGAAGGCGGCCGTCGCGGTCCAGAAGGCGCGCCACTGCCGGGTGCAGGCGAGATATACCAGGAAGAACGCGGGGGTGAGCTTGATGCCCGCCGCGACGCCGACGGCCGCACCGCGCAGCCGGGCACCGCCGGGGCGGGTCAGATCCCAGACGATCAGCAGCACCAGGAAGATATTGATCTGCCCGAGCCAGATGGTGGAACGCACCGGTTCGAACGCGGTGCACACCACCGCCAGCGCGAGCGCGAGAATCCAGGTGCGCACGGTGTCGCGGTAACCGAGCGCGCGCAGGCAGACCGCGACGAGTGCGATCAGCGCGACCATGATGGCTGCCCACCACAACACCTGTGCCACCGCCGGGGCGGTCAGTGTGAACACCACGAACAACAGCGCGGCGAAGGGCGTATAGGTGAACTCCATATCGAAGAAAACCGGCGTGTCGTAGAGACTCACGCCGTAACGGATGGCCTCACCACCGGCGGTGTAGACGTACCGGTCGACGTCATTGCTGAACAGGCCGTAGTACGGATTGCCGATCGGAATGGCGTAGACGTGCCACACCAGCACCGCCGCCGCCGCGAGGAGTGCGAGCGCCAGCAGGGCGGTGGGGATGTCGTGCCGTGGCCGTTCGCACTCGGCCGGAACCGTCGGGCGCTGGTGCAGCGTCGTCGTCATTGCCGAGCGTTCGGCCATAATTCGGGTCGATATCGGCAACCGGGCCTCCATCCTGTGCGGGAGCGTCGGCACCGGCCAGGCCGTCCACCGTGACCGGGCGAGTGCGCGACTTCTCAGCTGCCCCGCGCCCCTGCCCGGCGCCGCAGCTGACGATAGCGGCCGATTCGCCAATGGCCCCGCATTACACCGCGGGTGTCGACCATTCGGCTGGCGAGCGGTCGGATACCGCGGCGTTCACCCCAGCACGGTCCACCTCCGCCTGCTTGCGGCGGGATGGTGGCGCTGCTGATCCCCGTGACCGGGACGGGTGGGCCGCGGCCCTCGCCTACCGGCCGGGGATGGGTCACTGTCGGCCACCGTGGAGTGGATCAGGCGTCCGGGAGCCGGACGATGTGGCGGAGGCCGACGGGGTGCAGCTCCGCGACCTCGGCTCGGAACCGAACCAGCGGCCGAGACCCTCGGGCGTGGTGCGGGTGGTCCCACACCCGCTCGGGCGGGCGTCGTAGGTCGAGTCGATGCTTGTCTCGGCCGTTCAGGGCCGATCGAATTCCCCGTTCCTCACACCGGATACGAAGACGTCCCATGCGTCGGGGGTGAAGATCAGCGCCGGACCGGTGGGATTCTTGCTGTCGCGGACGCCTACATGCCCAGCGCTCAGGTGTGCAGCCTCGACGCAGGTGTCCTGGGTTGCGGATCGTGTGCTCTTGAACCACGCTGCGCCGGACAGATCAACGTTCACGCTGCTCGTACTCCCTTGCCATCTCCAGTAACAGGCTCCTGGACTTGTCTCGATCCAACGCTACCTGCCCCAGCCGCGCAACGGCGTCACGATACTTACCGACCTCGGCCTGTTGATCCAGGTACAGCGCACCGGTGTAACCCTGGACGTAGGCAACGGGCGGCTCGGTCAGCCGGGATGTCGGATGCGGCGGAAACTCCAGCAACACAAACGATCCGGTGATCAGTCCGATGTGGCTCCCGACCGATTGGGGTATCACGCGCACCGAAACGTTGGTCAGCTTGCCGATCTCCGCGAGGTGCCGAAGCTGTCCGGCCATCACCGCGGCACCACCCACCTCGTGGTGCAAGGCGGATTCGGCGAGCAGGACATCCAGGCTGAACCGGTCGCGATCGTCCCGGAGCCTCGCCTGCCGTCGCTCGTGAACCTCCACGAGTCGGTCGACCTCGGGCGTCGGATGATTCGGGAGTTCGATCCATGCCACAGCACGTCGGTATGCGGGAGTCTGGATCAGCCCGGGCACGAGTGTGAGCTGAAAAGTTGTCAGCCGCTTGGCTGCTTCCTCCATGCCGATGAACAGGTCGAAGTGCGCTGGAATGGCGTCACTGTACGAGTGCCACCACCCGGGCTTCTTCGCCTCGGCTACCAGCCCGGTCAGGGCTTGTGTCTCTTCGCTGCTCGCTCCGTACATTCGGCAGAGGACCCCGATGTACAACTCCTTGAGCTTCGGCCCCGGCTGACCGGATTCCATGCGCCATAGCGTCTGTGTGGACACCTCGATCGCTTTCGCTGCTGCTGAAGGGGATACGCCGGACTGCTCTCGCAGCCGCTTCAGTTGGCGGCCGAGCATCCTGCGCGGCACCGTTGATCCAGTCATTTCCTGAGCCTCACTATGCAAGTGGTCGCAGTTTGGAACAAGTCTGCGCGTCGCTTTGGAATCGTGGAACAAATTCTTGCGACTGGCAGTATGAAATCTTCCAAACGCCGCTCGGAGGGCGTAGGAAGGAGCCACCCCCGGTGGCCGGGAACCCCGCCGACCAGCTTCCGAACCCTCGAACACGGCTCGGATCGTGCTGAGTGTGCCCCTCTCGGAAGAGGATTCGGGTTCGGGCAGTACCGGTCATCGGGGGTCCCACCTCCATCCAGACGCGAAGGCTGATCATGTTGGTTGTCGAGGACAGATCGTTCGAGGACTGTGCCGCACCGGGGAAAGACCGGTGGACCGAACGGGAGGCCGGGCTGGTGTGGGCGTTGCACCGGGAGCATCCGGTGACCGTCTGCGCGGCGAAGGCGGCGGCGCGGGCCATCCTGGTTCGCTGCGGGCGGTTGCGGCGCAATCGGGTGCTGATGCCGGTCGAGCACGGTAGGCATCGCGTTACCGGCAAGCATGAGCGCAGGTGAGCCGCTATGGGTTTCACCTACGAGGCACCGCGCAACCTCGAACTGGCCGATTGCGGGCTGGACCCGTCGACCGTGCGGCCGTACGAAGAGTCGACGGTGGTTGCGCTGCACCGTGATTGCGACCCGGACGACTGCCGGTTCGCGGCGTGCGCCGGTGGGGCGATCCCTGCTCCTCGACCGCGGGCTACGGAAGCGTGATGCGTTCTCGCAGACCGCTTTTCAGATGGTCGATAACGGCTCGGGTGCGTCGGGGGAGGGCGGGCGGTGCGGCGAAGACGGCGTAGATATCGGCACTGGGTGTCGGGATATCGGCCAGGACCTGGGTCAGCACGCCTTGGCGCAGCAGCGGGGCCACATGCCACAGCGAACGCATGATCAGGCCGCGCCCCTCGAGGCACCAGCGGGTGATGACATCGCCGTCATTGCTGACGAGATTGCCCGCGACGCGGATCCCGGTCTCCTTCCCGTCCGGCTCGAATCGCCAGAGCGCATAGTCGCTGTCGTTCTCCTTCAGGACTATGCAATTGTGGCGCTCGAGTTCGGACAGTTCGGCAGGTGCGCCGTATCGATGTATGTAGTCGGGTGCGGCGCACACGATGCGGCGATTGCGGCACAGGCGGGTCGCGGTGAGCCGGGAATCATGTAGTGCGCCCACATGGATATCGATATCGAATCCGGTGCCAGCGATATTCAGTGGCACCGAGGAAAGCTCCAGATCGATCTGGACCCCGGGATGGGCGGCGACGAATTCGGCGACCAGCGCGGCGATGTGCGCCCGGCCGAGCCCGATGGTGGAGCGGAGGTGCACGCGTCCGTGTAATTCGTCGTGCTGTTCGGAGAGTGAATCCTCGAGTTCTTCCAACTGTGCCGCGATCGCCGCGGCCCCGGCGGCGTAGCGGCGGCCCTCGGGGGTGAGAGTCAGTCGGCGGGTGGATCGTTGGATGAGGGCGACGCCGAGCCGAGCCTCGATCTGGGCCAGGCGTTTGCTCACCGCGGACACCGAGACGCCGAACTCGCGCGCGGCCTCGGTGAGGCTGCGACAGCGGGCGAGGATGTCGAAGAACAGGATGTCGTCACTGAGTCCGCCGCGCACCGGGCCTCCCTTGTTTCCGATTCGGAAAGAGTCTTTTGCGCGTTCAGCGCTTTCGTTGCCGAGAGATCGAAGCCTACCGTTGTGATCCACCCCACAGATAGTAGGAAGTGGGCAGCGTGAAGGAGATTCACCACGATGGGTGACATTTATCGTATCGCGGCGATTCCCGGTGACGGCATCGGAAAGGAAGTCGTTCCGGAGGGAATTCGGGTACTACGTGCCGCGGCGCACCAGTTCGATTTCCGACTCGAGTTCGAGCACTTCGACTATGCGAATGCGGACTATTACACGGCCACCGGGAAAATGTTGCCCGACGGCTGGTTCGACGAACTTCGGCGGTTCGACGCCATCTTCTTCGGTGCGGTCGGATGGCCGGACGTGGTACCCGACCACATTTCGCTGTGGGGCAGTCTGCTGCAATTCCGCCGCCACTTCGACCAGTACGTGAGTCTGCGCCCGGTGCGCCTGCTGCCGGGCGTCACCAGCCCGCTGGCCGGGCGCGTGCCGGGAGAGATCGACTTCTACGTGGTGCGCGAGAACACCGAGGGCGAGTACTCCAGCATCGGCGGCCGGATCTTCGAGGGCACCGATCGTGAGACCGTCGTCCAGGAGACCGTGATGACTCGCGTCGGAGTCGACCGCATCCTGCGCTATGCCTTCGAACTCGCCCAGCGCAGACCGGGAAGGCACCTGACCTCGGCGACCAAGAGCAATGGCATCTCCATCTCGATGCCGTACTGGGACGAACGCGTCACCGCTGTCGCCGCCGAATTCCCGGAGGTCGCGGTCGACAAGTTCCACATCGATATCCTCACCGCGAACTTCGTGCTGCATCCGGACTGGTTCGACGTGGTGGTGGCGAGCAACCTGTTCGGTGACATCCTCTCCGATCTGGGTCCGGCCTGTACGGGCACCATCGGTATCGCTCCGAGTGGAAATATCAATCCGGAGAACCGTTTTCCCAGCCTGTTCGAACCGGTGCACGGTTCCGCGCCCGATATCGCCGGGCTGGGCATCGCCAACCCGGTCGGCCAGATCTGGAGCGGCGCGATGATGCTCGACCACTTCGGCGAACACGCCGCCGCGGCCGCGGTTCTGGCCGCGGTGGAATCCGTCCTGGCACAGGGACATACCGCACTGACGCCGGATATGGGTGGCACCGGAACCACCGAATCGCTGGGCAAGGCGATCTGCGCACAGCTCGAACACGCGGCGGGTTGACATGAGCCTGACGGAAAGGACCGGCCGGACCTTGCGGCGCGGTCTGCCGCGCCTGGACGGAGTGCCGCTGCTCGTTCCGGTGGCGTTGACCGCCCTCGTACTCGTCGCGGGCGTATTCGACGCGGTGCCGGAGAACATGATCGGCGGACTGGCGGTGATCGTGGGCCTCGGCACCCTGCTCGGGCCGCTCGGCAATCGCCTGCCCATCATCTCCAGAATCGGCGGGGGAGCGCTCGTCTGCCTGATGGGGCCGTCGATCCTGGTGTACCTGGGCGCTTTCGAACAGAACACCCTCGACGCGGTGACGGTGCTGATGAAGCAGGCGAACTGGCTGTACTTCGTGATCAGCACCCTGGTGGTCGGCAGCATCCTGGGAATGAGCCGACAGCTGATGGTCGGTGGACTGGTGCGCATCTTCCCGCCCCTGATCGCCGGTACCGCGGTCGCGGTCGCCGCCGGGCTCGGCACCGCGATGGCGTTCGGCTACGACTTCCATCGCGCACTGTTCTACATCGTGGTGCCGATCATCGGCGGCGGGATCGGTGAAGGGGTCATCCCGCTGTCGTCGGCCTACGCCTCCGCGCTCGGCGGTGAACCGGGAAGCTATGTGGCCGAACTCGTTCCGGCCGCGATCATCGGAAATATCGTCGCGATCATCACGGCGGGAGCGCTGCGGCGGCTCGGCGATCGCCGACCGGCCCTGGACGGCGGTGGGCAGCTGGTGAAGTCTCCGGACGCGGCATTGGTGACGCGACCGCCGGAGGTGAGCGACCGCGAACCGAACTACGCGTTCGGCGTACTCACCATCACGGGCCTGTTCGTCTTCGCCACACTGCTGGAACATGTGGTGCGTCTGCCCGCGCCGGTGCTGGTGATCATCCTGTCGGTGCTGTGCAAGCTGTTCGGTGTCTTCCCCGCGGTGGCGGAGACCGACGCGCGGGCCGTCTACGGCATCATCTCGCGCTACTTCATCTACCCGACCATGGTCGGTCTCGGCATGCTGTACCTGCCGCTGGCCAGTGTCATGGGTGTGCTGTCACCGGGCTATGTGCTCGCGTGCGCGGCCGTCGTGCTGGCCATGGCCGCGACCGGATTCCTGGTCGGGCGCGTGATCGCGATGTACCCGATCGACGCGTCACTGGTCACCGTGTGTCACAGCGGACTCGGCGGCACCGGCGACGTGGCGATTCTGTCCGCCTCGCAGCGCATGAACCTGATGCCGTTCGCGCAGATCTCCACGCGCATCGGCGGGGTGTCCACGGTGATCTCGGCGGCCTGGCTGATCCGCGTCATCCACTGACCCTGGAAAGGATGCCGTGCATATTCTCGTCGCGCCCGACAAGTTCAAGGGCAGCCTGTCCGCTGCCGAGGTGAGCCGATGCCTGGCGGCCGGGGTGCGCGCCGCGGGCCTGCGGGCGACCGAGTTGCCGCTCGCCGACGGTGGTGACGGCAGCGTCGACGCCGCACTCGCCGCCGGCTTCGGATCGCGTCCGATCACCGTGGCCGGGGCCACCGGGTTACCCACGCGCGGGCGGATCGCGCTGCGCGGTGACACGGCGCTCATCGAGGTGGCGGGCACCTGCGGGCTGGCGACGCTCCCGTGCCGTCGCCTCGCCCCGCTGGACAGCTCGAGTCTCGGCTTCGGACAGGCGCTGCGGCAGGCCCTGCGGCACCGGCCTCGCCGTATCGTGCTCGCGCTCGGCGGCAGCGCGGGCATCGACGGTGGCATGGGACTGCTCACCGCGCTCGGCGTGCGCTGGTACGACCGCGCCGGGCATCCACTGCGACCGTGCGGGCGCACGCTGGGCGACATCGCCCGCGCCGAGGTCGGTGGCGCGGTCGAACTCGGTGGCGTCGAATTGCTTGCTGCCTGCGACGTCACCAACCCACTGACCGGTCCGAACGGAGCGGCGGCGGTCTACGGACCGCAAAAGGGGGCCACTGCGACCGAGATCGGTCGCCTCGACGCGGGACTGCGAAATATGGTCGAAGCGCTGGCCGCCGCCAGCTCGCCCGGGCCGGTTCGATCCGCGGCCGTCGCGCCCGGTGCGGGCAGCGCCGGTGGGATCGGATTCGCGGCTGCGCTCCTCGGTGCGGAGCTGATCTCGGGCGCCGACTTCTTTCTCGACCTGCTCGGCTTCGACCGTCGGTTACCCGACAGCGACCTGGTGATCACCGGCGAGGGCAGCCTCGACGGGCAATCCGCGCACGGCAAGCTCCCGACCGTGATCGCGCGTCGGGCACGCCCGATTCCCGTCGTCGCCGTGGCCGGGCGCAGCACACTGGCTCGAACCGCCTGGGACGCAGCCGGTTTCGCGGCGGTACACACCCTCGCCGAGCACACGACCGCTGATACCGCCGCGGATCCCGACCTGACGGCCACCCTGCTGACGGACATCGGGCGTCGGATCGCCCACGCACTGACGGAACCGCTACCGGCTGCGCGAGATCGGCCATCCGGCCCGGAAACGCGGCGGATGTCCGACAGCCGGGCGGTGGATCGCGAACGGCCGACCCGGCATAGTGGGGACCATGAAGTACGTCCTGCTGATCTGTGACGACGAGACGATCGTGCCGAGCATGGCGGAGATCGCGGCGGATCCGGCGTTCGCGGAGTACTCGGCGGAGGTCGAGCGGCGCGGTGGCAATCTGGGCGGTGCGCGGTTGCGGCCGGTGGCCGATGCTACGACGGTGCGCGTGCGAGGCGGGGAGACGCTGGTGTCCGATGGGCCGTTCGCGGAGACCAAGGACTTCATCGGCGGTATCGACATCATCGAGTGTGCGGACCTGGACGAGGCGATCGAGATCGCGGCGCGGCACCCGTACGCGAGCCGGGGGTGCGTCGAAGTCCGGCCAGTGTGGGAATGACTGCGCCGCAGGAGATTCGGGACGCCGTGTCGGCGGCGTATCGGGACGAGTGGGGGCAGGTGGTCGCGACCCTGATCGGGGCGACGGGGGATTGGGAGCTGGCCGAGGACTGCGCGCAGGACGCTTTCGCGGCGGCGCTGGTGGCGTGGGAGCGGGACGGCGTGCCGCAGCGCCCGGGTGCCTGGCTCACCACGACGGCGCGCAACCGTGCGACCGACCGGCTGCGCCGCGATACGGCCGCGAACAGGAAGCTGCGCCAGCTCGCCGTGCTGATCCGGGACCCGGTCGAGCCGTCCACGGCGGCCATTCCGGACGAACGGCTGCGGCTGATCTTCACGTGTTGTCATCCGGCGCTGCCGTTTCCGGCCCGGGTCGCACTCACCCTGCGGACGCTGGCGGGTCTGAGCACGGCCGAGATCGCGCGGGCGTTGCTGACCGCCGAGACCACCATGGCGCAGCGTCTGGTGCGCGCCAAACGCAAGATCGTCGAGGCCGGTATCCCGTATCGGGTGCCACCCGCGGAGCTGCTGCCGCACCGGCTGCCCGCGGTGCTGGCGGTGCTCTATCTGATCTTCAACCAGGGCTACGGCGACGAGGACGGACGGCGCGGGCTCACGGCCGAGGGTATCCATCTCGCCCGGATGCTGGCTCGACTGCTGCCCACCGAGCCCGAGACGCGCGGCCTGCTGGCGCTGATGCTGCTGCACGAGGCACGCCGGGAACAGCGCACCGCCGAGGGCATGCTGGTCACGTTGGCGGATCAAGATCGGTCCCAGTGGGACCGCGGGCTGATCGCGGAAGGCGTGGCGATTCTGGACGAGGCGCTGACCCTGCGGCGTCCGGGGCCGTATCAGGTGCAGGCCGCGATCGCCGCCTGCCATGCCACCGCACCCGATGCCGCGGCCACGGACTGGGCGCAGATCGCGCTGCTCTACGGCGAGTTGGCGCGTCTGGCTCCCTCGCCCGTGGTCGACCTCAACCGCGCGGTGGCGGTGGCCATGTCCGAGGGCATTCCGGCTGGTCTCGCCCTGGTCGACGACCTCGCCGCGTCCGGTCGTCTGGCGGGCTACTACCTGCTGCCCGCGACCCGAGCCGATCTGCTGCGCCGGCACGGCCGGGCCGATGCGGCGGCCGCGGCGTACGAGGAAGCGTTGACATTGGCACCGACGGATGCCGAGCGCCGCTACCTCACCGACCGCCTGCGTGGGCTCTGACCAGCGCGTCGGCGTCTCGACAAGATTCTCGAGAAAATTCTCGCGGCGATGTCGATTCCGTGCATCGCGCTTCGTCGGTGGGGCGAAACCACCCGATGGAGAGGAACGACAATGTCGAACAATCAGCACCTGACCGCCACCATGTCCGTCGACCGGACCCCCGCCGAGGTCTACGCGGCCATCACCGACGTGCGCGGCTGGTGGAACGAGAACATCATCGGCGACACCGCCGCACCGCACGACGAATTCATCTTCACCGACGACAGTGCGTACGCGGGTGAGACCGTCCGCGACAAGACCGGCATCCGCTACTGCCGATTCCGCATCACCGAGGCCGTGCCCGGCGAGCGCATGGTGTGGCACGTCGTGGACTCGGTGCTCACCTTCATCGCCGACCAGGACGAATGGACCGGCACCGACGTCGTCTTCGACCTCACCGCCACCCCGGAGGGCACCACCCTCCACTTCACCCATGTGGGGCTCGACGCCGCGTCGGAGTGCTACGAAGCCTGCTACGGCGGCTGGAACTTCTACATCACCAAGAGCCTGCCCCAGTTGATCACCACCGGGACCGGCGATCCCATCACGAAGTACTGAACAGACGAAGTACCGAATCTGTGTGACGTTCCGGAGCGCCGCGCCCACCTCGCGCCCGTCGGGCATGGGCTGGGCGCGGGGAACACCACGACGCGCCAGTATGGACTGGACGTGGTTCACTTCTGATGATCATGTGTCACAGGAGGTTCCGTGCCGTCTCTGCCCCCCGGTTTCGATTTCACCGATCCGGACCTGCTCGCCCAGCGGCTGCCCGTCGAGGAGTTCGCCGAATTGCGCCGCACCGCACCGGTGTACTGGAATCCGCAGTCCGACGCCAGCAGCGGATTCGACACCGGCGGCTACTGGGTCGTCACCAGACTCGAGGACATCAAGGAGATTTCGCGGAACCCGGAGGTGTTCTCCGCCGAGGAGAACACCGCGGTCATCCGGCAGCCCAGCGATGCGACCCGCGCGGAGATCGAGATCCAGCGCGCGATGCTGCTGAATATGGACCCGCCCAAGCACACTCGGTACCGGCGCATCATCGCCAGGGGATTCACCCCGCGCGCGGTGGAGTCGCTGCGGGGTGCGCTGCGAGCACGTGCCGAGCGAATCGTGCGGGAGGCCAGGGCATCCGGGGGCGGCGACTTCGTCGAGCAGGTCGCCAGTGAGCTGCCGGTGCAGGCTATCGCGGAGCTGTTGGGCGTACCGCAGGACGATCGCGCGCAGCTGTTCGAGTGGACCAATCAGATGATGGGATACGACGATCCGGACTACGAGGGTGATCACCGGATGGCCACCGCCGGGGTCATGGGGTACGCGTGGAACCTCGCCGAGCGCAAGCGCGGCTGCCCGGCCGACGATATCGCCACCGCACTGCTGCGGGCCGATGTCGACGGCGCTGGCCTGACCTCGGAGGAGTTCGCGTGGTTCGTGGTGCTGCTCATCGTCGGCGGCAACGAAACCACCCGCAATGCCATCACCCACGGCATGAAGGCGTTCGTCGACCATCCGGAGCAGTGGGAGATCTACCGGTCGCGGCGTCCACGCACCGCGCCCGACGAGATCGTGCGCTGGGCGACCCCGGTGGTGGCGATCCAGCGCACCGCCCTGCGCGACACCGAGATCGGCGGCCAGCCCATCGCGAAGGGGGACCGGATCGGATTGTTCTACGCCTCGGCCAATTTCGACGAGTCCGCGTTCGACGACCCGTTCCGGTTCGACATCCTGCGTGAGCGCAATCCGCACGTCGCCTTCGGCGGCTCCGGCAATCATCACTGCGCCGGTGCCAATCTGGCCCGCCTGGAGATCGACCTGATGTTCGACACCATTGCCGACGTGATGCCCGACCTGCGGGAGATCTCCCCACCCGTGCGGCTGCGTTCGGGCTGGCTGAACGCGATCAAGAGCTGGAAGGTCGCCTACGAGTGACCGATTCGGTGCGCGGGCATCGACGTCGGCGTGGTCACCGGGTCATGCCGACGCCCGCGTAGTCGTGGAAGCGGTTGGTGGCCGGTTCGGCGGGCTCCTCGGTGTCGGGTCGCCAGCGCTCGAGAGTCACCAGACCGGGTTCGAGGAGTTCGAATCCGTCGAACAGCGCGCGCACCCGATCGTAGGGGCGCAGCTGGAGTGGGGTGGGCGTGGCGCGGGTCATATCGATGACGCCCCGCACCGCCTCGGGTGGTCCGTCGCTGCTGAAGTGCGACAGGGCCAGGTAGCTGCCCTTCGGCAGGGCGTCGCGGATGCGGGCGATCAAACCGGCGGGGTCGGCGGAGTCGGGGATGAAATGCAGGATGGCCACCAGCAGTACGGCCACGGGCTGGTCGAAGTCGATCAGTCCACGGATATCCGGGTCGGCGAGAATATCGTCGATACTGCGGAAATCGCCGTGCACCGCAACGGTATTCGGCACGTCGGTCAGCAGCGACCGGCTCATCGACACCGCGACCGGGTCGATGTCCACATAGGCGACCCGTGCGGCCGGGTCGAGCGCCTGGACGACCTCGTGCACATTGCCGGAAGTGGGGATGCCGGAACCGATGTCGAGGAACTGCCGCACCCCGGCACGGCTCAGCTCCAGGGTCGCGCGGCGCAGGAAGGCGCGGTTGGCGCGCATGATCGAGGGCAGCTCCGGCCACAGCACCGAGCCACGGCGCACGAATTCGCGGTCGACCTCGAAATTGTGCATGCCGCCGACGCAGTAGTCGTAGATGCGCGCCGCGCACGGGACGGTGGGGTCGACGGTGGGCGGGGCCCAGTCGGGAAGCGTGGTCATGGGGATACGCGTCTTTCGGTCGTCGTGATCGGATCGGTGTCGAGGGTCCAGGTGCCGCGCCGGCGGGATTTGGCGCGGTAGAGGCCGCGGTCGGCGGCGGCGATCAAGGTGTCGAGGTCACCGGAGTCGGTACGGCGCACAGTGACTCCCACGCTGCCGGAGACGGCGATCGCCTCGTCGTCGAGCGGGATCGGTTCGGCCAGCGCGGTGATCAGCGCGTGCGCGGTGGCGATCACATCCGGGGTGGTCGTCGGCGGGGTGATCAAGACGACGAACTCGTCACCGCCGAGCCGGACCAGCAACCGGCCGGGGCAGCCCGCCCGCTCGCGCAGCCGCTCGGCCACCGCGATCAGCAGCCGGTCGCCGACGCCGTGCCCGTTGCGGTCGTTGACCTGTTTGAAGCCGTCCAGATCCAGCAGGCACAGGCCGACCAGTTCGGTCGCGGTGCGTTCCCGGACGGCGGCGAACTCCTCGGCCAGCAGCAGCCGGTTGGGCAGCCCCGTGAGCGGATCGTGCCGCGCCTGGTGATGCAGCGCCGACTGCACGCGTCGCCGCTCGGTGACATCCTCGCCGATGGCGAGCAGATAGTCCTGGCCGTCGCCGATACCGGTCACGAAGGTCACCGCCAGTGCGCCCCACAGCCATTCGCCGTCGGCGGTGCGGAATCGCTTCTCGAAGCGGACGGTTCCGGCACCGGAGGTGACCAGGTCCCGGTAGATCATCTCCTGTACGTCGGGCAGGTCGTCGGGGTGCAGATAGTCCAGGACGGCCGTGCCGAGCAGGCGTTGCACCGGCAGTCGCAGCATGGCGCACAGTGCGGCGTTGGCGTCGATGATCCGGCCGAAGACGTCACCGACGGCGATGGCGGCGGGAGCGTTGTCGAAGATGACGCGGAAGCGTTTCTCGCTGGCCTGCAAGGCTTCCGCGGTGGCATGCCGGGCCTCGGCGATGCCGCGCATGATCGCCTCCTGCTCGGCGAGGGTGCGCTCGCGCAGGGCGTCGGCGTATCCGGTGCCCAGGCCGCCGATGAGTTCGGTCAGGCGGGCGCGATAGGTGTACTCCGGCAACCGGTGCAGCAGGGTGGGTAGTCGGTTCAGCACGGCGGCGGAGCGGGTGACGACGACGGGTGCGCTGTAGCCCATCTCCACCAAGCCGATTCCGACCTTGGATCCGGTGTCGGGAGCGAAGCCCTCCCGGTCGAGCGCCGCCGCGAGCTGCCGCACCCACTCCGATAGCGTGTCTTCCACCTCGTCGGCCGACCTGGGTACGAAGCTGGTGTCCGACAGCGCTTTTCGCCAGTGACGGGCCAGGCTGCGCACTTCGGCACCGTCGATCGGTCCCACCCGCGTCCTCTCCCTGTCCCGGCCGAGGTCGGTCGGCCGATCACCTCGTTCTACCAGACGCCGCCAGGCTCTGCCCGAAAAGGACTGGACGTCACGAATATTGCTGCGCCACAGCGGAAGCGGATCACCCGCCGACATGCGGCAGGTGAACATGCGTTCTCGTGCGTGCCGGGCGCTGATCCGCGGCGGCCCACCTCGACCGCCGGGGCGGAGTCCGTTGTCACGGCTCCGGCGCGATGGTTGTCGAGGTGGGCTCGCGTAGGACTCCTGAATCCATCGCGCCTCGGTCGATGTGATGGACAGGTCCCCGATGATCGGCGCGGGCGGGCGGATCATGTATTCGACATCCATTGCCCGACGCGTTGTCGCCTCGTGTTCAGGCGGTGCGGGTAGTCCACAAGCATGGTCGAAGGACGCGGGGTGGTGCGCGGGGCGGCGATGTCACGCGGGCTCGAGCGGGATTGGACCATCGAATTCGCGCGGGCCTTCGCGATCGGCGTCGTGGTGGTCGTGCACTGGATCTCGATCCGGGTCACCATGGTGGACGGGACGGTGCGTGGGGAGTCCGCGCTGTCCGGGCGGCCGGTCTGGGTGCTGAGCTGGTTCATCCAGGTGATGCCGCTGTTCTTTCTCGCGGGCGGGTTCGCCAATGCGCGCATCGTGGATCGCCATCAGAGCTACGGCGCGTATCTCGGGGCGCGGGCGCGGCGGTTGGTGACGCCGTTGCTGGCGCTGTTCGCGATCGTCGTTCCGCTCGGTGCGGCAGTCGGCTCGGTGTCCGAACGGGCCGCCGCCGTACTGGCCGACATCGTGGCCAGTCCCCTGTGGTTTCTCGCGATCTACCTGGTCGCGGTGATGGTGGCGCCGATCGCCGTCTGGGTGCACGACATGGCGGCCTGGGTGCTGCCGGTGACGCTGCTGCTGGGCGCGCTGGCCGTCGACGCGGCACGGTTCGGCGGTGACGGGCGCTGGGCCGACTGGAACCTGCTGCTCGTCTGGCTGTTCTGCCACCAGCTCGGAATCATCTACGCCCGAGGGACATTGCGGCGCATCGCGAGCGGAGGACTCGTTCTCACCGCCGTTGCCGGTGCCGCCGTGCTCGCGGTCATGGTGTTGCTCGGGCCGTACCCGCCGACCACGCTCGGCATGGCGGACGCGCCGGTGTCCAATCTGTCGCCGCCCACCGCGGCGATAGCGGTGCTGGCGGCGGTGCAGCTCGCCGTGCTGGCACTGGTGGACCGGCGCGTGCGCGGGCGGACACCGGCGGGGCCGGTCGGTCGGGGAGTCCGCGCTGTCACGGAAATGCTGATGCCGCTCTACCTGTGGCACATCCCGGTCATCGCGGTGCTGACCGCCCCGGCGCTCGCGCTCCCGGCCCTGTTGCCGAGCGATCCCGGCACCTGGTGGGCGTTGCGTCCGCTGTGGATCATCGCCGGTGCGGCCGTGCTGTTCTGCGTGGCTCGCGCGGCCATGCGCTGGGAGTCGTTCTGCGCACGCTATGCCGCTCGCACCGCGCCCGTACCGGTCGTGGTCGGTGCGGCGACGGCCGCCGCCGGGATCTTCCTGCTGTGGCGGCACGGCGTCGCTCCGCACGGTGTGGCGGCCTGGGCGGTCTGCCTGGTGGTTGTCGCGGCCGCCTTGCTGGGCACCCTCCGGCGGGTGGGGGACGACACGTCACTCACCCGCCCGGAGGCCGGTACGACACGACAGTGACTGTGCGCCGCGCGCCGCCACGGATCGAGTGGAGTACCGGATCTCCGCCCGGTCCAGGGCGATCAGACGATGTTCGCCTCGATCAGCATGGTCCAGATCGTGCCCTGGTCGACGACCTCGACGCCGAGCTTCTCCGCCTTGGTCAGCTTGGCGTCGCCGACGCCCGCTCCGGTGATGAGCAGGTCGGTGTTCGCCGAGACCGAGGAGGCGGCGGTGGCCCCGGCCTTCTCGCACAGGCGCTGGAAGGTCGGGCGGGCGACCTTCTCGCCGGAGCGGGGGTCGCTGATCGCGCCGGTGATGACCACGGTCTTGCCCGCCAGGGGAGCGCCCGCCGCCACGACCGGAGGCAGGTCCTCCTCGCGGACGTCGAGGGAGACGCCCGTCGCGCGCAGCCGTTCCAGTTCCGGGCGCAGCCGGGTGAGGTGGGTGACGAGGGAGGCGGCGACCTTCGCGCCGATGTCCTCCACCGCCACCAGGCGCTCCTCGCCCGCGTCGGCCACCTCCTCCAGGGAGCCGAATCCGGAGCGCGCCAGGCGGGCGGCGGTGCCGTCGGAGGCCATCGGGATCGCCAGTCCGATCAGGGCGCGGCGCAGGCCGACCGCGCGGCTGGCGTCGATCGAATCGATCATGCGCTGCGCGGAGACCTCGCCGATGCGGTCGAATTCGAGCAGGCGCTCCTTGGTGAGCGTGTAGAAGTCCGAGGGGTTGGTCAGCATGCCCGCCTCGGCCAGCCGCTCGATCCACACCGGTCCGATGGCGTCGATGTCGGCGGCCGCCCGCGAGGCCCAGTGGATGAGCCTGCGCACCGTCTGCGCCGAACAGGACACGTTGGTGCAGAACAGTTCTCGGCTGTTGCCCTGTTCGGTCACCGGCTGCTCGCAGGAGGGGCAGGCGGTGGGCGGCACGATCTCGCGTTCGGCGCCCGTGCGTTTCGCGGCGTCGAGCACGCCCGCCACGAACGGGATCACATCGCCCGCGCGACGCACCAGCACCGTGTCACCGATCTTGATATCGCGGGCGCGGATCACCTCCTGATTGGCCAGGGTGGCCTTGGTGACCGTGGTGCCGCCCACGAACACCGGCTCCAGCCAGGCGACCGGGACGATCTTGCCGGTCTTGCCCACATCCCAGACCACGTCGGCCAGTAGCGTCGTCTTCTCCTCGGCGGCGAACTTGAACGCCAGCGCGCCGCGCGGGGAGTTCGAACGGGTTCCGGCCGCGGCGTAGGCGTCGCGGTCGGCCAGCCGCAGCACCGCGCCGTCCAGGTCGTAGTCCAATGCGTTGCGGCCCTGCTCGATGGTGGCGATGGCGGCCTGCGCCTGCTCGGCATCGGTGCAGTGGCTCATCCGCGCGCCCGCGATACCCAGCGCCGTCAGGCCCTCCTCCAGGTCGAGCGCGGCCCCACCCTCGGAGGTGTCCAGGTCGAACCCGAAGAACCGCAGCCGCCGTTCGGCCACGGTGGCCGGATCCTTGGCGCGCAGCGTGCCGGCGGCGGCATTGCGCGGGTTGATCAGCGGTTTGTCCGGATGCGCGGTGTTGTAGGCGGCGAAGGTCGAGCGCAGCATCACCGCCTCGCCGCGCACCTCCACCCGACCCGGCACGTCGATCCGCTCGGGCACGCCGTCGACCAGAGCGCGGACCAGCACGGTCACATCGTCGCCGGTGGTGCCGTCGCCCCGGGTCACGGCTCGGGTCAGCCGTCCGTCCTCGTACACCAGCGACAGCGACAGGCCGTCGAGTTTCGGCATCACCACCACCGGCTGGCCGGGGAAGCGGTTGAAGAACGCCTCCACCTGCTCGGGCGTGGTCGCCTTCTCCAACGACAGCATGGGACGCGCGTGCCGGATCGGGGCGTGCAGCACAGTGGGCGCGCCGACCTGCTCCAGCGGATTCGGATCGGGCGTCAGCTCCGGATGCGCCGCGACCAGATCGCGGAGTTCGTCCTCGATCGCGTCGTACTCGGCGTCCGCGACCAGCGGCGAGCCCTGATAGTAGGCATCACGCAGCACCATGATGCGGTCCGCGAGCTCTTGTATGCGTTCCCCAGTCTCCACAGCTGCTGACGCTACCCATACCGACCGACATCGACGGACCGGACGGCTCAACCGGCTCGACACGCTCGCGCTCGAGGGTGCACAGGCTGAGCACTCGGGGTACCGCCGGGCACGTGCCGAGTCCGTGGGCGGTTGGGCGGGGGCGGCGAACTCGGAGCCGCCGCCCCGGTCGGCCGTCAGTAGGTGTAGAACCCGCGGCCGGTCTTGCGGCCGAGATAACCAGCGTCGACCATGCGGCGCAGCAGCACCGGCGGCGCGTACTGCGGTTCGCCGAATTCCGCGTACAGGGATTCCGCGACGGCGAGGGTGACGTCGAGGCCGACGGTGTCGGTCAGGCGCAGCGGCCCCATGGGGTGGGCGCAGCCGCTGACCATGCCCTCGTCGATATCCTCGGCGCTGGCGAAACCGGTCTCGTACATGCGGATCGCGCTGCACAGGTAGGGGATCAGCAGGGCGTTGACGATGAACCCGGCCTGATCCTTGGATTCGATGGTGCGCTTGCCCAGGACGTCGCGGGCGTAGGCGGTCACCTTGTCGGCGACCTCGCGGTCGGTCTTGAGCGTCACCACGACCTCGACCAGCGGCAGCACCGGGACCGGGTTGAAGAAGTGCACGCCCACCACGCGGCCCGGATTGGCGGTGGCGTTGGCCAGCCGGATCACCGGGATCGAAGAGGTGTTGGTGGCCAGGATGGTCTCGGGGGAGACGATGCCGTCGAGCTTGGTGAAGAAGTCCGTCTTCAGCGACTCGATCTCCGGGGCCGCCTCGATGACCAGCTCGCGGTCGGCGAAATCGTCGATGGCCGTGGTCAGGGTGATGCGGGCGCGGGCCTCGTCGGCCGCGCCCTGCTCGAGGCGGCCCGACTTCACCGCCCGCGCCAGGGACTTCTCGATGCGGGCCACAGCGGCGTCGGCCGCCTCGGTGTCGCGCTCCAGAACCAGGACCGATCCGCCGGCGCGTGCCGCCACCTCCGCGATACCGGCACCCATGGTTCCGCCGCCGATCACTCCGATGCGTTGCACTGTCGCTGTCTCCTTGTACTCGGGATTCTCGCCGACCATCTTGCTCGATCGGGCGCACCCGCCTTCACGTGGGCGCGGGTTGTGAGCGCTCCGCGCCGGTCGCCCAGGTCGGCAGCGGCTCGCGCGCCGACAGCCAGGACGGTGGCACTCCGCGGACGCCGTCCCCGGTTCCGACTCCGGTGTGGGCCGCCACGATGCCGCCGACGATGGCGGCCGTGGTGTCCACATCGCCCCCGGCCTCGACGCACGCGGTGACGGCGGCCGGATAGTCGTCGAGGAAGGTGGCCGCCGCCCACAGCGTGAACGGCACCGTGTCCTGCGCGCTGACCTGAGCGCCGTTGCCGAGCTCATAGGCCGCTTCGGCGACCGATCGGCCGAGCAGACGTCGGGCGCGGCGAAGGCCGTCCGAGGTGCGGCCGTCGATCAGGTACGGCTCCATCGCTTCCAGCAGTTCGCTTGGTGGACAGTGTTTTCCGCGGGTAGCCGCCGCGTGGCTCGCCGCGACGGCGACGAGCATGGCGGCCAGGATCGCTTCCGGGTGCCGGTGGGTAACCTCGGCCGAGCGTGCGCTCTGGGCCGCCGCACGGTCCGGATCCCCGGCGAAACGCGCGCCCAGCGGAGCGACCCTCATCGCCGCTCCGTTCCCCCAGGAGCCGCGTCCGTCGAACAGCGCGCCGGCGGCGTCGGACCAGGGGCGGCCGTCGCGAATCTGGTGCAGCACGACGACGGTGCCGCCGCTGTAGCCGCGGTAGGGCTCGCAGCGGTCGGCGAAGGCCGCCGCCAACGCGTCGCGGTCGATATGGTCCCGGGAGCGGAGCTGCGCGTAGATCGAGCAGGCCATTTCGGTGTCGTCGGTCCACGGCCACGGACCGGCCGGTGGACGACCGGCGAGTAGCTCGGGTACCGAACGCCCCGGAACGAAGAATTGCGCGCCCAGCGCATCACCTACGGATAAGCCGTCGAGACTGTCCCGAGCGGCATCGGTAATCAATGACATACCGCTGCCATGGTGCCAATCACGCAATGCCATCGCAATAGCCGCGGCCATCGCAATACCCGCCGAGGCCGGCCTCCGGTGGAGTCGCGGATGCGTTCCAAGGGCACCCACAAGTGCCTTCTACCGATGTCTCAGGTGCGGGCCTAGTGTCGAATCCGACGAGAAGACAGAGGTTTTCGACACGGATCGGGAGAGCCGACATGACAGTCACGACAGTTCCGTTCACGTTCACCCGCGATGGCGATCGGCTGGTGGGCACGTTGTATCTGCCGGAGGGGGAGCCGACGGCGGTGGTGGCCACCACCGGGCCGTTGACGTCGGTGAAGGAACAGGCGGCGGGGGTGTACGCGGCGGCGCTGGCGCGGCGGGGGTTCGCGGCGCTGGCGTTCGATCACCGCACCTTCGGGGAGAGCGAGGGGACGCCGCGGCAATTGGAGGATCCGCTGGGCAAGGCCGCCGATATCGGAGCGGCGGTATCGGCTCTGGAGCAGGACGAGCGGTGCGCGGGGAAGCCGATTGTCGCGCTGGGTGTGTGCGCCGGGGGCGGGTATATGGCGCGGGCGGTTGCCGACGATCCGCGCATCCGCGCCTTCGCCGGGGTGGCGGGGGTGTACCCGGATACCGCGGCCGCGCCGCCCGATCCCGCTGTGGTCGAGCGCGGACGGCTGGCCCGGGAGCGGCGGCTGGCCACCGGAGAGGTCGAGAGCATTCCGGCGGTCGCGGCCGACAACGGTGACGTCGCGATGCCGCTGCGCGAGGCATTCGAGTACTACGGCACCGAACGCGGAGCCGTGCCCAACTACACGAATGCCTTCGCCGTCGAATCCTTCGAACACTCAGCCGTTTTCGACGCACAGGAAGCCGCCGCCCGGCTGGCCGTACCGTTCCTGCTCGTGCACTCCGAGCACGCGCTGGTCCCGCCGTGGGCGCGCGCCTGCTACGCGGCGGTGACATCACCGAAGTCCGAACTGTGGCTGGACTCGGTCGGCCAGATCGACTTCTACGACGATCCCCGGCTGATCGACGCCGCCGCGAACGCGGCGGGCGCGCTGTTCCGCGACGCGGTAGCCCCGGCCGACGACCAGGTGCGCAGCAACGTCTGACCGGGTCATCCCGATGGGCGGGCCACGGGCCGACGGCGAGCGCGGTCGCCCCACCGCACGACGGTGGCCGGTCCGTCGCGGCGGGCCGTACCGACCCGGTGGGCACCGCGCCGCCCGACGTCGCGGCGGCGGCCGCGCTCAGCTGACGGCGATGGCGATGGCGACCACCACGAATACCGCCACGATCAGGAGGATCGCGGCGATCGCGAGGACTCCGGTGGGTGGGAAATGGTGGCGGGTGCGGGGCTCCGGGGCGGAGAGGCCGGAGGTTTGCGGGGTGTCGGGCGGGGTGGAGCCGGGGGCGACTCCGCCGCCGGGTTCGAGGTCGGGGGTGCGCTCGGGGGCGGGATCCATGGACACGACTGCTGACAACTCCTCGTGGTCGACTGCGGTCCCCGGATGCGGGGCTGTCGGGATACGCATAGCTGTGCGTCGTGTGCCTCGGGTACCCGGCATCGGGGGAGCTAATCCGGATCGGTCGCGGGGGCGGGCGGTGCGCAGGGCGCTGGCGTGATGATGCGGCGTGGCGGTCGCCGTTTGGGCAGGTGCCTGCGGGGTACCGTCACCGGAGATGCCCTCTGGCCGGGGCGCTGGTGGTACGCGGTCGCGGGATCACGCGGCGGCTCGTACACGGACGGGAGGTGATCGCCGGTGGTGCCGCATCTGCTCGTACTGGTGGGGATCGTGCTGGTGTCCACGGTGGTGCTGTACGCGGCAGCCCGCGCCGTACGGCCCGCGCCGCAGGCGGAGCAGATGCCGTTCCTGTCGGGGGCGGCCCCGCGCGAGCACGCGGTGTCGCGGTATCACGTGCGGTGGTATGCGGTCACCATGCTGTTCCTGGCCTTCGATATGGAAATGGCCTACATGTATCCGTGGGCCGTGGTGGTCGCCGACCTCGGATTGAGCGCGGTGATCGAGATGTTCGGATTCCTGGCCGTGCTCATGGTCGCCGTCCTGTACGCCTGGCGTGAGGGGGCGCTGCGTTGGACCTGAGCGGATGGCTACGTGGCCGGATGGCGATCGTGCCGCTGCTGGCGGTCGCGCCGGGCGGGACGGGCGTGCGGATCGCCGTCGAACGTACGGCGCGGGAGAACGGATGGCGCTTCGCCGCCAGCCCCGCCGCCGCCGACCTGCTGATCGTGGCGGGATACGGCGACCGAGAGTTCGAGGACCGCGTCGCGCGGGTCTATGCGGCCATGCCACGACCCAGGATTCGCGTGGACATCACCGATCCCGACCGAGCCGCTGCCGAACTCGTCGCCGCGAGCGAACAGCTCACCTCCGGACCGGGAGATCAGGCGAGCGTCGACCCCGAGGGCGCGATCCCGCCGGAACCCGAACGTGCCCACCGCGCGATCGCTCTCGGCACCGACCCCGCAGCACAGGGTGATCTCGCCCCTCCCACCGACGATCCCACCGGCGGCGACCAGTCCGCTCCCGGCGCGGAGGGCGCGTCGCTTGACGACGACGAACCGGCAGCACCCGGTCGTACTGCCGAGCCGGGCCCGGCGGGTGAGCCACACGAACTCGGTGGCCACGGCGAGCATTTGGGCCACGGTGAGCATGCGGGTGCTGGTGGGCGTGTGGGTGACGACGAGCGCGTGGGTGACGGCGAGCATGCTGGCCATGGCGGGCATGCGGGTCACGGTGGGCACGAGCACGGGGGGATGGAGCTGCCGGGGGGATTGGCGATGGCCGAGCGGGGGGCGGATCGAGACGGGTTGGCGTTGGACGAGGTGACCGTGGTGCTGGGGCCGGTGCTGGCGTCGTGGCCCGCGGGGTTGGTGGTCACCGCGCGTGTGCAGGGCGGGATCGTCTCCAGTGCGACGGTTTCCACGCTGGCGCGGCCGGAGGGAGTCGAGGCGTATTGGCTGGGGCCGTGGATGGGGGCGGCGGTGCGGTGCAGGGCGGCGGTGCGCGGCGGTGGTATGCGGCGCGGCGGGTGGATTCGGCGGCCACCCTGCTGTCCGTCGTGGGGTGGGAGGATGCCGCGGCGGCGGGGCGTCTGCTGCGAGACCGGGTCCTGACCGGCGGTCCAGGGGGTGCTGAGGAAGCGTTGGGGCACAGGTGGATTCGCCGGGTCCGGCGGTCCCGGACGCTGCGGTGGTCATTGCGCGGGGTGGGGACGATCGCGGACGGCCCCGGAATGCCGCCGGGTCTGGCCGGTGACACCGCGGATCGCCTCGACGCCTGGCTCACGGAGATCGGCCAGCTGTTGTCGAATCGCGCGAGCGTCGAGTGGAATGCGGCGATCGCCCGGCGCACAGCGGATTTCCCCGCGACGGAAACCACCCGCACGACCTGGACCCTGGCGGCGCTGCCGGAGCTTCTCGCCGGTGTCACGCTCGCGGAGGCGCGGTTGATCGTGGCCGGTCTCGATCCCGATCCGGACGTACTGTGTCACGCACCGCGGGAGGTCGTCCATGGTTGAGCTCGCACCGTGGTGGCTGACCGTGCTGCTGCCCGCCGGAGTGCTGGCTATGGCCTGGGGCACCGCCACGGTCGACGCCGTACTCCGCGCCCGTGCGGCGGGCGCGCCCGTCGCGGCGGCGGTGGCCGCACCCTGGCGGGCGGTGGTGTTGGGGCTCGTTCAGCAGCGTCGTCGGATCGTGGGTGCGGATGTACTCCTGTGGCGTGCCGCCGGACTCGTCCTGCTGACGGCCGGGATACTGGCCGCCGCGCTGGTGCCGGTCGGCGGGGCCGTCGTGTTGGACGGCGGGGTGAGTCTGGTCTGGTTCAATGCGCTCGAGGTGGTGGCCTGGGTGGCGGTGTGGTCGGCGGGGTGGGGGTCGAACTCGGTGTTCGCGCTGGTGGGCGGATATCGGTTCGTGGCGCAGGGGGTGGCCTACGAGCTGCCGCACATGTTCGCGCTGACCTGCGCCGCTGTCGGGGCGGGCTCGTTGCGGATCGCGGATATCGTCGCGGCACAACAGGACCGGTGGTTCGTATTGATCATGCCGGTGGCCTTCGCGGTCTATCTGCTGTCGGTACCCGCCATGGCGTTCACCCGGCCGTTCGATGCCCCGGCGGGCACCGATCTCGCCGGGGGCGTATTCGCCGAGGTGTCGGGGCCGGACCGGCTGCTGTTGCGGGTGGCACGTCGGGTGCTGTTCGTGGCCGCGGCGGCCATGGCGGTGCCGCTGTTCCTCGGCGGTGGTGCGGGGCCGTGGCTGCCGGGCTGGCTGTGGACGCTGGTGAAAACCATTGCGGTGCTGGCGGTGCTGGTCTGGCTGGCTCGACGCTGGCCCACGATTCGCATGTCGCGCTATATGGAGGTGGCGTGGCTGGTGTTGTTGCCGCTCACCCTGGTGCAGGCCCTAGTGGTCTCGCTGCTGGTGCTGCGCTGAGCGACGGGAGGTCGGAAGATGCTGTCCCACATCCTGTTCTGGGTGTGCGCGGTGGGAGCCGTGGCCGCCGGGGTGGCGGTGTTCCGGGTGGATTCGATGGCGCGGGCCACCTTCGCGCTGCTGCTGTCGTTCCTGTTCGCGGCGGGCACCGTATTCCTGGTCGAACTGGCCTACCTCGGAGTCCTGGTGGTGCTCATGATGATCATGGAAATGGTGATCATGGTGCTGTTCATGGTCATGTACATGATGAATCCGGCCGGACTCATGCCGATGAGCATGGTGCACAACAAAATCGGTGCGCTCGCCAGCTCCGCCACGGTGTTCGTCGCATTGAGCGCCGTGGCACTGCTCGTCGACTGGCCGCGCCGTGAGCACGCACCGCCCGCCGACCCCACCCGTGCGCTGGGCGAGGCGCTGATGGGCTCGAAGATGCTGGTGATGATCATCGTCGGGCTGGTGCTCTTCACCACCATGGTCGCCACGGTGGTACTGGCCACACACCGGGGGCGCTACGACCGTTACGGGGATCGGCTCGACCGCCGGATTCCCGACGATCCGGTCGAGGGCGGGGTGCGGCCGTGAACCTGCCCGAATTCCTGGTGTTGGCCGCCGCGCTGTTCAGCGTCGGGCTCTACGGCGTGCTGTCCCAGCAGTCCATCGTGATGATCATGATGGGGCTCGAACTCATGATCAACGCGGTGCTCGTCGCCGCCGCCGCGTTCTGGTACTTCGCCTGGCCGACCGCCGACGCGCAGGTGCTGGTGGTGGTCGCGGTGACGGCCATGGCGGTGGAGATGGCGGCCGGATTCGCCGTGGCCACCGTCGTTTTCCGGGCGCGCGATATCGACACGGTGGACGATGCGACGGATCTGAGGGGGTGAGGCCGTGCTGTGGTCGCTGATCGCGCTGCCCGCCCTGACCGGGGCCGCGCTGCTGCTGTGCGGCCGCCGCGCCGACCGCCTCGCGCCCGTCGCGGCACCGGTGGTCGCCGCCTCGACCACGGTGCTGGCCGCGCTGAACGCCGTCGGGCGCGGCGAGGTGTCGGTGCCGCTGCTCTCCGGCATCCCGCTGTCGCTCGGCGTGGACGGTCTGTCCGCCGTCATGGTCGTGACGGTGGCCGCCATCGTCACCGCCGTTCTGGTCTTCGCCGCCGGTGACCTCGGGCGCGGGGAGCCGCTGGCGCGCTTCCACGGACTCATGCTGGTGTTCGCCGCCGCCATGCTGCTCACGGTGACCGCGCGGAACCTGGTGACGCTGTTGCTGGCGTGGGAGATCATGGGCGCGGCCTCCTACGCGCTCATCGGATTTCACTGGTCCGATCCGCGCCGGGCCGCCTCCGGTCTGGTCGCCTTCCTCACCACGCGCGCCGGGGATCTGGGGCTCTATCTCGCCGCGGGCGCGGTGCTGGCCGGGGGAGCGGCCACGCTGGCCCTCGATGCTCTGGCGGAGACCGGCGGCGGCTGGCGGGATGCGGCGGCCGCCGGAATCCTGTTGGCGGCGTTCGGGAAATCGGCGCAGCTGCTGTTCAGCTTCTGGCTGTCGCGGGCCATGGCCGGTCCCAGTCCGGTGTCGGCGCTGCTGCATTCGGCCACCATGGTGGCTGCGGGCGCGTATCTGCTGCTGCGCCTGGAACCGCTGCTCGCCGCCACCTCGTGGGCGGGGTCGGTCGCGGCCTGGGGCGGTCTGGCCACCGCCGTCGCGCTGGGTGCGGTGGCGGTGTGCCAGAGCGATCTCAAACAGCTGCTGGCGGCATCGACCTGCGCTCAGGTGGGGCTGATGGTGGCCGCCGCGGGCATGGGCGGTGTGGTGGCGGGCACCGGTCATCTGGTGGCGCACGCGGCCACCAAGAGTCTGCTCTTCCTCGGCGCGGGCGCCTGGCTGACCGCCCTCGGCACCCGCAACCTGACCGGGCTGCGCGGGGCCGCCCGCGCGTATCCCGTTGTCGGCGTGACGTTCACGATCGGGGCACTGGCGCTGGCCGGGGTGCCGCCGCTGGCATTGTGGCCGACCAAGGAAGACGTGCTGGTGGCGGCACACGAGACTTCGACGCCGCTGTTCGTCGCCGCATATGCCGCCGCCGTACTCGGTGCGCTGTACGCCGGGCGCGCGCTGACGCTGGTGTGGTCGCGACCCGTGGCCGATACCGAGAAGCACTGGGATGGCGCGGAAACCGGTACGCGGCGGGTGAACGCCGCGCAAGCGCTGCCGCTGCCGGTACTGGCCACCGCCACCGTGGTGGGCGGCGCGGCGGCCCTGCCGGTGGTCCGAACGGAGTTCGCCGCCCTGCTGGATATACCGGCACCGGCGATTACCGGGCCGGAACTGTTCCTCTCGGGGGCCGTGGCCTTGGCGGGGGTCGCCGGGATGGCCGCCGTGATCCGCTGGCGCGGTGACATTCCCGCGCCCGCCCCGCTCGCCGGGTGGCTGGGACTGGAATCGGCGGCGCGTCGATTCGTGGCCGCACCGGTCCTGGCGGCGGCGCACGCACTGGCCCGGTTCGACGACCGGGTGCTCGCCGCCGGGACCGGCTCGGCCGCCCGGGGCGTCGCCGAACTCGCCAGGAGGCTGGGTGGTTTCGACGACCGGGCACTC
>NZ_JASCXP010000033.1:0-29991 GCF_030010695.1 Nocardia sp. CC201C | reverse complement strand
CAGCAGCGATACCGCCGGCAGCAGCCGCAGCGACAGCGATACGGTCGCCACCAGCAGGACGCCGAAGACGAAGGACGGCACCGATTCCGCGGCCAGGGCCGCCGTGCTGATCAGCCGATCGGTGCGCGACCCGACCCGCGCTCCCGCCAGCAGCCCGAATGTCAAGGCGAGCGGAATCAGCAGCGCGACGGTGATGGCCGCCAGGGTGGCGCTATTGGCCACCCGGCCGAGCAGCACCTCGTCCACCGGCCGTCCCGAGATGAGCGAGGTCCCGAAGTCACCGCGGACGAAGCCGGTCAGCCACGCCACGAAGCGCACCGGCGCGGGCCGGTCCAGCCCGAGTTCGGTGCGCACCGCGGCCAACTGCTCCGGGGTGGGGTCACCGCCGCCGGTGCGCGACAGCTTCACCGTGGCCGCATCCGAATCCAGCGATTCGAACAGGCCGAACACCGCGAGGGCGACGGCGAGCAGCACTCCGAGGCCGCCGCCGACGCGCCGTGCCAGGTAGCCGAGCATGCCTAGGTGGCGAGCCAGGTGGTGGCGTAGTTGGCCCAGTCATCGGTGCCGGGCACGCCGTCGCGCACGCCACCGACGTAGTTCTTGGCCGCGTCGGGACGTTTGGCGAAGCTGTGCAGGATGTAGCCACCCTCGTTCCAGAGCTCTTCCTGGAGTTCGCGATACAGCGCCGCGCGCCGCTGCGGATCCATGGCGGCACGGGCCTGCGCGAAGGTGGCGTCCCACTCGGGCCGCCGCCAGCCGGTGCCATTGCTCGGTGAGCCGCTGGTCATGGTCTGGCCGTAGAAGTAGTCGAGACTGTAGTTCCACCAACCGATATGCGACAGCGGCGCTTTTCCGCTGACCTGCGAGAAATAGGTGTCGGCCGGCACCGACTCCAGGTTGATGGTGATGCCCGCGGCCTTGGCCTGCTCGGCGAAGAGTGTGGCCGATTCGAGCATGCCCGGTGTGCCGTCGGCGGTGGGCAGGGTGACGGTCAGATTCTCCTTGCCCGCCGCGCGCAGCAGTTCTCGCGCACGGTCCGGATCGTAGGAGCGCTGCGGCAGTCCGTCGTGGTAGAACGGCGCGCCCTTGCCGTAGATGTCGTTGCCGACCTCGGCGTAGCCGTAGTACACCGCGTCGACCATGGCCTGCCGGTCCACCGCCAGACGCATCGCCTGCCGCACCCGCACATCGTCGAAAGGCGGTGTGTCCACCCGCATCTGGAACGCGCCCATCAGTCCGGCGGGCGGCACCACCACGGTGGTGTCGGGATCGCTGGACAGCGTGCGCGCCTGGAGGTACGAGATCTCGTGCACCACATCGGCTTCCCCGGACAGGAAGGCGTTAACCCGCGCCTCGGTCTCCGCGATCTGGATGATCTCCACCTCGTCGAGCAGGGGACGCCCGTCCCAGTAGTGTTCGTTGCGGCGCAGCAGCGTCCGGTCGCCGGGAGACCAGCGTTCCAGCGCGAACGGACCGGTGCCCACCGGCAGTACGGAGCCGTCGATGACGCCGGTGCCGTCCTTGACGATGTAGCAGTACCAGCCCGCCAGCACCGAACCGAAGTCGGCCAGCGGGGTTTTCATCGCCACCAGCACCTCGAGGTCGCCCGCGGCGCGGCTGCGGGACATGTCGACCACCGAGAGGTCACCGGAGGACTTCTTGGCCGGATCCAGCATGCGTTCGAAACTCCACAGCACATCCCGCGAGGTCAGCGGCGTACCATCGCTGAAGACCACCCCGGGGCGCAGCCGGATCCGCCACTGGCTGCCGTCGGCGTTGGGTTCCAGCGACTCCGCGAGCCGGTAGCGCAGGGTCAGGTCGTTGTTGTACGCGACCAGCTTGTCCCACACGTTCTTCGAGACCGCGCCGCCCGCCGAACTCCCCGCCTGGTGCGGATCGAGTACGTCGGAGGTCGCGGAGCGGCCCGCGATCACCGACCGCAGCCGCCCGCCCGGGCGCGGCGGTCCATCCGGTGCGCCCGCCGGACCGCTCTCAGTGCCGCAGCCCGTGAGCATGCCGGTGCCGCCCAGCGCGACCGCGCCGAGTGCGCCCATGCCGCCGAGCAGAAAACGCCGGCGACCGAAGCCGGGCCGGGCTGATGTGTAGTTGTTCATTGCCATCCTCGTGGGTGTGATCCCGTACCGCTGGCGCAGGTATCCTGGCTCCCGGATCGATGCTCTCCACCGGCCTTCCAACCTGGGCAGGTCGTGGCCGTACTCGGCGGATCGCTCCTCGGTGACAGTTGCGGGACAGCCCCGGATTCGCACCGGTGTTCCCTGCGTCGGGTCAGACCATACCGTTCGGTCAATCGGCGTCGGTGCGACGGTGCCCGGTGAAATCCCCGGGCGTCGCGGTTTCCCCACTATGCTCGGCCGCGACACCGACCAGTGGGAGGGGTGAGCACTGGACACCCTGTGGAGCTATATCGTCGACCATCGCCATCAGCTGATGACGGATTCGTATCTGCACGTCTCCGCGGTGGTGCAGGCCATCGCCATCGCCTCGGTGGTGGCGGTGCTGATCGGGGCGCTGGTGCACCGCAGCCCGCTGGGGTCGGCGGCGGCGACCGCCACCGCGAGCATCATCCTGACCATTCCGTCGTTCGCACTGCTCGGGATACTGATTCCCGTTCTGGGCCTTGGTGTTCCGCCCACCATCACCGCGCTGGTGCTGTACGCGCTGCTGCCGATCCTGCGCAACACCATCGTCGGGCTGTCCGCGGTGGATCCGGCGGTGACCGATGCCGCGCGCGGCGTGGGGATGAACCGGCTGCGGGTGCTGGCCCGCATCGAACTGCCGCTGGCCTGGCCCGCCATCCTCGCGGGCATGCGGGTCAGCACCCAGATGATCATGGGGATTCTCGCCATCGCCGCCTACGCCAAAGGTCCCGGCCTGGGCAATCTCATCTTCTCGGGACTGGCCCGGCTGGGCACGCCGACGGCGGTGCCGCAGGCGCTCACCGGCACGGTGCTCATCGTGGTCCTGGCCCTGCTGCTCGACGCACTCCTCGTCCTCACCGGGCGACTGACCACATCCGGGGGTATCCGTGCCTGACACCAGCAGCGCCGAACCGGCCGTCTCCGGGGCCGAGATCGTGCTCGATGCCGTCACCAAACACTATCCGGGGCAGCGTGATCCGGCGGTGGACCGGGTCTCGATGACCATTCCGGCCGGTGAGACCGTGGTACTGGTGGGGCCGTCGGGCTGCGGCAAGACCACCACCATGCGCATGATCAACCGGCTCATCGAACCCAGCTCGGGCACCATCACCATCGACGGGCGCGACACCGCGGCGGTGAACCCGGACCGGCTGCGCCGCGGTATCGGTTACTCCATCCAGCAGGCCGGACTGTTCCCGCATCTCACGGTGGCGCGGAATGTGGCCACCGTACCCGGCCTGATCGGCTGGGACCGCACCCGCATCGCCGAGCGCGTCGACGAAATGCTCGATCTGGTGGGACTCGACCCGGACACCTTCCGGGACCGCTATCCGCGCCAGCTGTCGGGCGGTCAGCAGCAGCGGGTCGGAGTGGCGCGGGCGCTGGCCGCCGATCCGCCGGTACTGCTCATGGACGAGCCGTTCGGCGCGGTCGACCCCATCACCCGCGGCCTGCTCCAGGACGAATTGCTGCGGCTGCAAGCCGAATTGCGCAAAACCATCGTCTTCGTCACCCACGACTTCAACGAGGCGGTCAAGCTCGGCGACCGTATCGCGGTGCTGGGCAACCGATCCCGCATTCTGCAATACGACACCCCGGCCGCGATCCTGGCCGAACCGGCCGACGAGACCGTGGCCGGGTTCGTGGGCGCGGACGCGGCGCTCAAACAGCTCACCCTCACCCGGGTCGCGGACGTCGAGCTGGGCGACTGCCCCACCGTGGTGGAGAGTTCCTCGGTCGACCTGCTGCGCGAGACCCTCACCAGGGGTCAGCGCGACTTCGGCCTGATTCTCGACGACCACAGCCGCCCGCTGCGCTGGGTCACCCTCCCCCAGCTCGCGCACGCGACCTCACTGCGGGAGGCGGGAACGCCGGTGGGCGAGGCGGTTTCGCTGCGGTCCACCTTGCAGGAGGCACTGGAGGCGCTGCTCGCGGACAGCACCGCCAATGCCGTCGTCACCGGCCGCCGGGGCGCCTACGCCGGTCTGATCACCATCGACACGCTGGTCGCGCACCTGTCCGCCATCCGGACCGCGCACGCCCGCGCGGACGCGGGAGATCACGCCAGCGCGGACGCGGGAGATTCGGCGTGACCGCGCGGGCCGAACGGCGCGCCGACCGCATCCGGCTCGTGGCGCAACCGCTGCTCGCGGTGCTGCTGAGCGCGGGAGTCCTGGTGTGGGCCTTCGCGCGCGACCTCACGGCCACACAGCGGGCCAGCCTCACCGCCGACAATATCGCCACCGTCACCCGACAGCACGTTCTCATCACCGTCACCGTGGTCGCGATCGTCGTCGTGATCGCCGTACCGCTGGGCACCCTGCTCACCCGCCCCCGATTCCGGCGTCTCACACCGTTGTTCGTCGGTCTGGCGAATATCGGCGCGGCGGCCCCGGCCATCGGCCTCATCGTGCTGTTCTACCTGATCACCCGCACCACCGGCTTCTGGATCGGGGTCGCCCCCATCGTGCTGTTGTCACTGCTGCCGGTGCTGCGCAATACCATCCTGGGCTACGACGAGGTCGATCCGGCGATCGTCGACGCGGGTCGCGGCCAGGGCATGTCGGCGGCGACGGTGCTGCGGCGCATCGAATTCCCGCTCGCCGTGCCCTACATTCTGGCGGGACTGCGCACCTCGCTGGTGCTGGCGGTGGGCACCGCCACCCTGTCGTTCCTGGTGAGCGCGGGCGGGCTGGGCATCCTCATCGACACCGGCTACAAGCTGCGCGACAATGTGACGCTCTGGGTGGGCGCGCTGCTGACGGTGGCGCTCGCCCTGCTCATCGACTGGCTGGGGGCGCTGGCCGAGCGGTTCCTCGGCCCGAGGGGGTTGCGGTGAACGGTCGGATCCGGCGCGGCTGCACGGCCGTGCTGCTCGCCATCGGAATGCTGGCGGCGGCCTGCGGCCTGGAGGCGGGCAGCGCGGTGCCGCTGCGCGTCGAGCCCGGCTCGGTTCAGCCGGTTCCCGCACTGGACGGGGTGTCGATCACGGTCGGCTCCAAGGACTTCACCGAGCAGATCGTGCTCGGGTACCTCATCGAGTTCGCGCTCTCGGCGGCCGGGGCACAGGTGCGCGACCTCACCAATATCGTCGGCTCCAACAGTCTGCGCGCCGCGCAGGAGCGCGGGCAGATCGATATCGCCTACGACTACACCGGGACGGGCTGGATCAACTACCTGGGCAACGAGACCCCGGTGCCGGGGTCCCGGGAGCAGTTCGAGGCGGTGCGCGACGCCGATCTGGCCGCACACGGAATGGTCTGGGCGGCAATGGCTCCCATGAACAACACCTATGCCATCGCGACCAGCGCCCGCACGGCCGAGGAGACCGGGGTGCGGACCCTGTCCGACTACGCGGCGCTGGTCGCCGCCGATCCGGCCGCCGCCGCCACCTGTGTCGGCACCGAATTCAATGTGCGCCAGGACGGTTTCCCGGGCATGACGCGCACCTACGGCATCGACGCCGGTCGGGTGCCGAAGCAGATCGTGCAGGACGCGCTGGTCTACCAGGCCGTCGCCGATGCCCGCCAGTGCCGCTTCGGCTCCGTCGCCGCCACCGACGGCCGTATTCCCGCACTGGATCTGCGACTGCTCACCGACGATCGCGGCTTCTTCCCGACATACAATGCGGCCCTGGTGATGCGGGAGGATTTCGCCACGGCGCATCCGGAGGTGATCGAGGTGCTGACCCCGATCTCGCGGCTGCTCACCAACGAGACCATCACCGAATTGAACCGGCAGGTGGATGTGGAGGGTCGCGAACCGGCGCGGGTGGCGCGCGAGTGGATGGCGGAGCGGGGATTCGTCACCATCGGATAAGTCAGGCCGGATCGAACGGCGACCGGTCCATCTCGCATCGGGTGTCCACCGGAGGCAGTTCGCCGGTGAACAGATACTCCCGCTTCACCCGTTCGGCACAGGTGCTGGGCACGTACATGCTGCTGTGGCCCGTCCCCTCGACCACCACCACGCGGGCGTCGGCAAGTTGCGCTGCTCCCGCGTACGCGCCCGCCAGCGGTGTGGCCGGGTCGAATCGGCTGTTGAGCACCAGGATGGGGGCGGCGGTTCGGCGGTTCCAGGGGCCGGTGTAGCGGTCGGCGTCCTGTGCCTGCCAGAACGCGCAGGCCATCATGTCGAAGACACCGATCCGGCCGAAGTAGGGCACCCGCCGGTCCTCGGTGACGGCGGCGCGGCTGTACACCGCGAGATCGGTGGGCACCGTGCTGTCGACGCACTGGGTGGTGAAGAACGCCTCCGTGCGATTGCCGGTGTAATTCGCCCCGCCGGAGACCGGCGCGATGCCCGGCAGCCCGAACACCGCGTCGAACAGCGACTGCAGCAGTTCGGCCAGCTCGGGATAGGTGGACGGGCGCGAAAGGTCCGACGCCGCGTTGACGATGGCGGAGTACGTCCAGGTGTACCCGTTCAGCCGGATGGGCGCGAAGCGCGCCCGTTCGGCGATCAACCGCCACTTGAGTCCGGGGAACCCGGCGGAGAAGGCGCAGTTCGGTCCCGCCTGCGCGCACTGCCGCAGGAAGGCGTCGAAGGTCTCCGCGATACCGGTGGCAACGTCCTGGCGGGCGTCCAGCGGCATGGTGGTCCCCTGGGTCCCGTGGCCGGTGACGCTGCCCTGGAAGTCCATGGATCCGTCGAACGCCATGGCCCGAACACGTCCGGGGAACATGTTGGCGTAGGTGGCGCCGAGCAAGGTGCCGTAGGAGATGCCGTGGTAGGTCAGTCGCGGGTCACCGACGGCCCGCCGCAGCAGTTCCAGGTCCCGCGCGGTGTTGGCGGTCGAGGCGTGGCGCAGTATCGGACCCGCCGATCGCGCACAGCGCTCGGCGAATTCCCGGTTGTAGGAATAGAATTCGGCCTCGCCAGCCGGATCTCCGGGCATAGCCGGGAACGCCCCCAGAAATGCCAGCTGCGCATCGGTATTCGGAAAGCACCGAGCCGCCGCGCTGCGCGCCACCGCCCGCGGATCCCATGAGACGATGTCGAAGCGCGCCCGCAGCTCCGCGGAGAACAGCCACGGCCAGCGAGCCCGTTCCCGCAGCCGATCGACGCCGGACGCGCCGGGACCGCCGAAATTGACGAACAGGGTGCCGATTCGGGCATTCGGATCGGCGGCGGGCAGTTTGATCACGGCCAGCTCGATGCCCTCGTCCCGCGGACGGTGGTAGTCCAGCGGCACCGCCGCGCTCGCGCACTCGAACCCGTCACCGCAGTCGTTCCAGTGCAGCACCGGTGTTGCCGCCGCCTCGGCCAGCTCGTCGACATGGTTGTCGACGGCGTCGGCCGCGGCGGGCACGGGCACCGCACCCAGCCCGGCCAGCACCGCCGCGAGGGCGACTAGCCACGGAAATCTGCTGCGCCCCAACCGCGAAACCACACCGAGCCTTCCGAACACCGAACGACACCTGCCCGGACCACCCTGCCACAGCGTGCGCGATGACGGGAATCCCGCTGGCGACCGGTCGAACTCAGGCCAGGGAGAGGAAGAGCTTCTCCATCTTCTTGGTGTCGACGCTGTCCGGGCCGCCGGTGGTCAGGCAGTGCTGCAGGCCGGTGGCCACCAGCGCGTAGCCGCTGCGGCTGAGCGCCTTGTTGACGGCGGCGAGCTGGGTGAGGACGTCCTCACATTCCGCGCCCTCCTCCATCATGCGGATGACGCTGGCCAAATGGCCGTGGGCGCGCTTCATCCGGGTGAGCACGGCCCTGGTGTCCTCGGGCTCTAGTCGCATGGGTCCATCTCCTTCGGCTGATCGGCCGAATCGCGGCCGGACTCGTTCATTGTATATCCCCCCGGGGGGATGTACGCTGGGTCTCGTATCCCCCCAGGGGGATAAGTGAGAGCCGAAAGGAACACCGATGTCACCTGTCACCGAGCACACGTCCCGGCACGGCACGGCGGTGCTGCGCGAACTGTCCCCACAGCACCGTGAGCTGCGCCGCAGCATTCCCGAGGTCTACAAGGGCTTCGGCGAGCTGAGCAAGGCGGCGTTCGCGCCGGGGGCGCTGGACCGCAAGACCAAGGAACTCATCGCCTTCGCCATCGGCGTGGTGGAGGGCTGCGACGGCTGCATCGCCTCGCACGGGCAGGCCGCGGCCCGCGCCGGAGCCACCCGGCAGGAGGCCGCCGAGGCCATCGGCGTCACCTTCCTCATGCACGGCGGACCCGCCACCATCCACGGCGCCCGCGCCTACGAAGCCTTCTGCGAATTCGCCGACGCGGTCGACAACGGCGACGGCCCGGCATGACCCACCACGGAAAGGTAATCCCGCATGTGTAGCCCCGTCCGCTGCCGAACCTGCGGCAAGACCACCTGGTCCGGCTGCGGCCACCATGTCGCGCAGGTCCGCGCCGCGGTCCCCGCCGACCAGTGGTGCCCCGGCCACCAGACCGATACCGACCGAGGCTGGCTGCGCCGCCTCCGCAACCGATAGCGAGCAGGTGACGAGATGAAGACGAACCCGGAACTGTCGACCACCCTGCACACCTCCTTCGCCGATGCCGTCGAACGCACCCGAACGGCCCTGTCGCAGCAGGGTTTCGGAGTGCTCACCGAAATCGACGTCCGCGCCACCATGAAGGCCAAGCTCGACGTCGACATGGAGGACTACCTCATCCTCGGCGCGTGCAATCCCCCACTGGCCAACCGCGCCCTCGACGCCGAGCGCCGCATCGGCCTGCTGCTCCCCTGCAATGTCGTGGTCCGCGGCACCGGACCCGACACCGTGCTGGTGGAGGTAGCGGACCCGCGCATGATGGCGGATCTCGCCGACGCACCCGCCCTCGAGGACGTGGCCGACGAGGCCACCGACCGGCTGCGCGCCGCCATCACGGCACTCGGCGACTGAGCGTCCGCTCGCCGCCGCACGCGTGCGGTGCTCCCCACACTGGGAAGAACCGACAATGGCAGCGAACGAACCGGATCGCGAGACGAGGAGATGCGATGGACAGTGCGGAACGAGTAGACCTGCGCTCACCCGCCGATTCGGCGCGCGAGCAGATCGATCAGGTCGTCGGCGCACTCGGCGAGCAACAGGCACGGCTCGCCGACATCCATCAGCGGCTGAACACGCTGCGCTGCACCGCCGAGTCGGCGGACGGCCTGGTGGAGGTCACCGTGGACGCCTCCGGTGTACTCACCGACGTGCGCTTCGGCGCCGACGCCCGGCGAATCTCCCTGGAACAGCTGGGCACCGCCGTCGCGGCGGCCGGCCGCGAGGCGTCCAAGCGCGCCCAGGCGCGCACCTGGGAACTGATGGCCTCCTTCACACCGCCCCCCGGCCAGCTCCCCTCCCCGGCCGCCGCGGTCCCCGGCGCACCGAGCTTCGGGTAGGAGGCCCCGACACGCGTTGCCCGCCGACCCAACTCTTCCTGCCGATCCACTCTTCCCCGTAATGGGAATACCGTAATCGGTGCATCCCGCCGTCATCTCGGATGATCACCAGGCGGCGTGACGACTCACGTCGGTTGACCGATGCCGGGTGCGGGGAGCGATGGGATGAGTGGGTTGCTCTCCCGGCTGGGACAGCAGATCTTGCAGCGGATCAGCACGGCGCTCCAGAGCGGAGCCAATCAGGCCGCCGCCCCGCCCATGCGCGATGCCGCCGGCGAACTGCGCGCGACCGGCTCGAACGCCGTGGGGGCCGATCGGCACAACGTGCGAGCCGTGGAGGGGCACTTTCCTTCCGAATCTCCACGGCACGTCCCCGACACGCCACCTGCCACGGCAACCGGCTACCGGCCGAGCCGCGAAGAACTGGAGATGCGGCGTGGCCTGTCGGGGCCGGATCCGGGACGGCGGGTCGACTCGCTGCACGGACCCGACGCCACGCTGGGGAACGATCTCGAGCGGGGTCAGCGCGAAAAGCAGGTCTACCGTGCCGAATCGAGCGATGGCAGCCGCTATGTAGTGAAGCCGTTCACCGGCGAGATACGAACACGCGCCTGCATTCCGGCTGGCGGGGGCGCTCAGGGCGCACGGGAGGTCGCGACATATCGGGTGGACCACCTGCTCGGCTGGGATCTCGTTCCCCCGGCAGGGATCGCCGACAATGCCGCGGACTTCGGCCCCAGCGCGGTAATGAAGTTCGTGGAATCGGACGAGGCTCGCAGCCTGGAGGACTACGACATCGTCGACCGGCATCGAATGGCGGTGCTCGACTACATCACGGGCAATACCGACAGGCATGCGGGCAATTACCGGACGGTTGTCGAGTCGGATCGAATCCGCCCCGTGGCGATCGACCACTCGCTGACGTTCCCGGAGTATCGAGATGGGAATTCGGTATACGGTCCGACTTCATCTCGCACTACATGAACGACCGAGGACCCGATGCCCCGAGCGACGGCTCGCTGCATTCCGACGTTCTGCGGGACGTCCGCGCGTTACACCCCGATCAGCTGCGGTCCACTCTCGGGGATCTCGGCCTGAGCGACGACGCCATCAAGGGGGCCGTCGATCGCCTGGTCGAGATCCAGCAGGACGGTAAGATCACCGGAAGAGAATGGCGGCCAGGCATAATCGTTTAGGAAATCGAAGCCGTATGGACGAACATCTACCGACCCTTGTCGCGATATACGACCTCGGCTCCTGGGATCCCCGGCGCGTGGCCGAGTTCCGCCTGACCGAGACCGGTACGGCGGCACTCACGTTCACGACACCCGGGGGATGCGCTCTCGCCGAGCAATGGCATCGATCCGGTATCGAGATCCGCGGTACGGGCAGGTACGTGCACCCCGACGACGGACCCGGGTTCATGCGCGCGCTGCTGCAACCCTTCGGCATGAGCTACTACGACATCGTCGACGAATCCGACGGTCAGCGGTAGCACGGCGGAGCGCCGATCGAACTCACCCCCCGGACGCGCCGTCGCGGACCGCGTGAAAATCGACCGGCATGGAAATCCCGGGGAGTCGCCACCCTGCGGCGTGATCATCGTCTACCGTGATCCGACAAGTCGGGCATCAGCTGTCGGGCACACCCGTTCCGGCGCGGTGCCGTACGTTCTCGCGGCCACAAGCCGCTGCGGACCCGGGAGGTGCCCGTCATGGTCGAATTGGACGCGGTCACGCTGACCACGTTCGTCATCTATCTGGTGGCGATGGTGGCGATCGGGGTGTGGGTGTATCGCCGTACGGCGACGCTCGCCGATTTCGCCCTGGGCGGCCGGAAACTCAACGCTCCCACGGCCGCACTGTCGGCACAGGCCAGTGATATGTCCGGCTGGCTGCTGCTCGGACTGCCCGGGGCCGTGTACGCGGCCGGGATCGGCGCCACCTGGATCGCCGTCGGGCTGGCGGTGGGCACCTATCTCAACTGGTTGTTCGTCGCGCCGCGCTTGCGCACCTACACCGAGCGGGCCGGTAACGCGGTGAGCCTGTCCTCGTATTTCGAGGCTCGGTTCGAGGACCGCACGCGGCTGTTGCGGGTGGTGTCGGCACTGGTGATCCTGGTGTTCTTCACGGTGTACGTGGCCAGCGGACTGGTCGCCGGGGGCGTGCTGTTCGAGGAGGTGTTCGGCGTCGACTCGACGCTGGCCATCACGGTCGCGGTGCTGGTGATCGTCCTGTACGCCTTCCTGGGCGGTTTTCTCGCGGTGAGCTTCACCGATGTGGTGCAGGGCCTGCTGATGTTCTTCGCCCTGGTGCTGGTGCCCATTGTCGCCGTCGCCGGCTTCGGCGGATTCGGCGCGGTGCGAGACGCGTTGCGGGACAAGACGCCCGACCTGCTGGATATGGGCGCGGAGGCGAGTTTCGCCGACGGCGTCTGGGGTGACGGCGGTTCGCTCGGATTCGTGGCCATCGTGTCGCTGCTCGCCTGGGGGCTCGGCTATTTCGGCCAGCCGCATATTCTGGCGCGGTTCATGGGCATTCGCAGCGCCGACGACGTGCCCACCGCCCGCCGCATCGGAATGAGCTGGGTGCTCATCACGCTCACGGCCGCCTGCCTGGTCGGCCTGATCGGTGTGGTGGCGCTCGATGAGCCGCTGGACAATCCCGAGACGGTGTTCATCGCGCTCACCCAGCAGGAGTTGGCGCCCTGGATCGCCGGTCTGGTGCTGGCCGCGGTGCTGGCGGCCATCATGTCCACCGCCGACAGCCAGCTGCTGGTCTCCTCCACCGCCCTGACCGAGGACTTCTACCACGCCTTCCTCAACCGCGATGCCTCCGAACGAGTCCTGGTGTGGGTGGGCCGCGCGGCCGTGGTCGCGGTCGCTGTCGTGGCCTATGTGATGGCGCTCAGCGGCGGCGCGGTCCTCGATATCGTGGCGTACGCCTGGGCGGGATTCGGCGCGGCCTTCGGCCCGGTCATCCTGCTGTCGCTGTACTGGCCGCGCATGACGGCCGCCGGCGCGATGGCGGGCATTCTCGGCGGCGCGATCACCGTCGTGGTCTGGCGCCAGGTCGACGCCCTGGCCGACACTGGCTGGTACGAGATCGTGCCGGGCTGGATCGTCGCCACCGCCGCCGCCCTCCTCTGCGGCCGCTTCATCGGCAGTCCGCCGGACCGCGCCTGGGAGGGCACGACCGGCGAACCCGCCCCCGCCCGCTAGGCCGTCCACACGGCCTCGACCGGCGGAAATCCGTGCGGCACCGGGCATTCCGGCTACCGCAGCAGTGATGTATCGGAATCAGGCCGGGTCACATGACGGATCGTGCGCACGGAACAGCCGCTCGACCATGGCATGGAACTGCCGCCGCTCCTCCGGGGTGAACGGAGCCAGGAAGTCGGCCTGCGCGGTGGCGAGTTCGGCCACCGCCTGCTCCAGGGTGCGCGCCCCCGCCTCGGTCACCGCCACCAGGAAGCGCCTGCGGTCGTGTTCGTCGCGCTCCCGGCGCGCGTAACCGATCGATTCGAGTCGGTCGAGCACGCCGACCATCGTGGTGCGGTCCAGTCCGGCGGCCTCGGCCAACTCCCGCTGCGACATCGCCCGAGCGGCGGCGAAACCGAGTACGCGGAGGTCCCGGGCGCTCAGATCCCATCGCCGCAGCAGGATCTCGGTGCGCTCCCGCAGGAATTCGCCGAGTCGCAGCATGAGATAACCGGTCGACGAGGTGACCAGCTCCGAGGGGGATGCGGAAGCCATGGCATCACCTTACGCCGCTCTTGCGAGCCTACTGACAGTCACCTAGCCTGATTGTCAGCACTACTGATGAATTGGAGTACGATGTGACCGAACGATCATCCGGCGAGAGAGCCCTGCGGGTAGCGCTGATAACGATGGGCCTCGTCACCGCGACCCCGGCCGCGGCCCTGCTGAATGTGTACGCGCTGGAGTGGACCTACCGGGTCACCGACCCGGACCCCATGACTCTCGCCCTGCTGCAGCACCGCGGCATGCTGCAACTCCTCCTCGGCGCGGCACTGGTGTGGGCCGCGTTCCAGCCCTCCGTCCACCTGGGCACGGCCGTGGCCGCTGTCACCGGCAAATCGGTCTTCCTGCTGCTGATCCTCCCCAACCCGGCCATCCGCGGCGATCTCGCGATGTTCAGCATCGTGTTCGATCTGCTGTGCATCGCCGCACTGACCGGTGTGGCGATCCGGTACTACCGTCCCCGACGCACGATCGGCGCGATCGCCTGATGGGCGGCGTGCTGCTGATCGCGGGCCGCTTGGCCGCCGTCACCGTCAGCCTCCCCACCCTTCTCTACCTCTTCCTGCAGAATCGATTCCACGCGGCCAACCTGTTCCTCTGGCCCGATCTGGTGTTGTGCGCATGGCTGATCACCGCCGCACTGCTGCCTCGACGACATGCGGTCCCGGCGCTCGGCTTCGGTTTCGCGTTCGCCGCCGGCGTGATCGCGACGGCCGTGTCCTCCTACCTCACCCGCGGCGCGTTCAACGTGTTCACCGCCCTGATCGCGGCGCTATGCGTCGCCATGGGACTGACGTTCGCCTGGCATCGTCGCGACCGGAGCCGCACTCCCCCGCGCGCTACGGCCCCGGCGGTCACCGCAGGCTCGTGAGGACGACCGGGGTCAGAGGTCGACGCCCAGGATCGGTCCGGCGAGGGTGAACATGGCCAGGGTGATCAAGACCATGCCTATCACGTTGAGACCGATTCCGGCCCTGATCATCTGGCCGATGCGGATATGTCCCGAACCGAAGACCACGGCGTTGGGCGGAGTGGCCACCGGCAGCATGAAGGCCGATGTCGCGGCCAGCGCCACGGGGACCGCGAGCAGCATCGGGTCCAGGCCGAGGCCGCCCGCCACGCCGATGATGATCGGGAGGAAGGTGGCGGTGGTGGCGGTGTTGCTGGTCAACTCGGTGAGCAGCAGCACCAGGCCGGTGACCACGGCGACCAGCAGCAGGATCGGTATGCCGCCGAGCCCGGACACCTGATCGCCGATCCAGGTGCCCAATCCGGTCACCCGGATCTGGTTGGCCAGCGACAGCCCGCCGCCGAAAAGCAGCAGAATGCCCCAGGGGATGCCCTTGGCCGTCTCCCAGTCCAGCAGGCGTTCGCCGCGGCCGACCGGAACGATGAACAGGGCGATGGCCATCACGATGGCGATCACCTCGTCACCGATGCGGGTCAAGAATGGCAAGGTGTCGCGCAGCGCGTCGATTCCGTTGGAGCCGAACAATGTCGGGATGAGGATCCAGGCCAGCGCGGTGGTCACGAACACCACCAGCACCGTGATCTCCCCGCGCGACATCGGCCCCAGTTCGCGGTACTGCTCGTCGATGGCCTCACGACCGCCGGGTATCTCGGACATGCGCGGCGGAAATACCAAGCGGGTCAATACGATCCAGGCCAGCACCAGGAACACCGCGGCGATCGGCACCCCGAACAGCATCCACTGGCCGAACGAGATGGCTATGCCGTCCTCGGCCAAATTCGACACCAGCAGACCGTTGGGCGGGGTGCCGATGATCGTCCCCAGCGAGCCGATCGACGCCGCGTAGGCGATACCGAGCATGAGTGCCGCGGCGAAGTTGGGATCGCCGTCCCCGTCACCCAGCCGGGTGGTCAGCACGATCACCGACAGTCCGATGGGCAGCATCATGACGGCGGTCGCGGTATTGCTCACCCACATCGACAGAAAGGCTGTGGCCAGCATGAATCCCGCGATGAGCGACACCGGCCGGGTGCCCACCGCACGGATGGTCCGCAAGGCGATGCGGCGGTGCAGTCCCCACTTCTGCATGGCCGCCGCCAGCAGGAAGCCGCCCAGGAACAGGAAGATGATCTTGTCGGCGTAGGGGGCGGCGGCGCCGAGCACATCACCGGTGGTCGCGTCGTCCCCGACGGCATCCAGCCCCCGCGTTCCCATCGGCGCGACATTCAGCAGTGGGAACGCCACCAGCGGTACCAGCGCCGTAGCGGGCAGCGGCAATGCCTCGGTCATCCACCACACGGCCATGAGCACGGCCACCGCCGCGGTCGACCGGGCGGGCGTCCCGAGCGAATCGGGCAGGACCCAGTACACGATCACGGCCAGGATCACGCCGAGGCCGAGGCCGATCCAACGTCGCGAGGCCGCGCCGCTGGAATCGTCCACGACGACCGCGGAATCAGTGGAATGTGACATAGCCCACCTCTCAACGCGCTGTGTCCGTGACGGTACCGGGCGGTCCGGCCCCGTACGTGGGAAACGCGTGGGTCGCCCGGTCAGCGCATGGCGAGCGCGACGAGCTGGGTGACCTGTTCGGCGCTGAAGTTGTTGTCGCTCACCAGGATCAGGGTGCGTTCGCCGGTGGCGAGACGCGGCCCCCAGGTCATGCCCTCGATATTGTCGACGTGGGACAGGCCGAGCTCGCCCAGGTCGGCGACCAGCCGTTTGGTGGCCGGGCGGGCGTCGGTCACGCTGGTGCCGTGCACGTCGGTGGCGGCGGTGAGGTCGGCTTCGTAGAGACGGATCTTGGTGCCGACGCCCGGGACGAAGCCGCGTTCCAGGACGAGCAGCGTCGACGGGTTCAGGGCGTCGGCGGCGAGGATGGAGACGATGCCGTTGTCGCCGCGGCCCGGTTCGGGGCGCGACGCGGCGAAGACCGGCTCGGTCGGATACAGGTACTGGGCCAGCACCGGACCGAATCGAGCCTGCACGGTCAGGCGGTTGAGCGATCCGGCGCCGGTGGTGGGCCCGGGACCGTCCTCGAGCAGCGGACCCTCGAGCGCGGTCACGAACAGGGTGCCGCCCGCGGCGAAGGTCGCGGCCTCCAACGCGGCATTGCGGCGCGGACCCGTGTCCGGGCGCATTCGTTCGTTGTCGGGAATCGGGAGAGCTCCGGCGTAGGTGCCGTCCGGACGGGCGATCCGCACCGACGGGTCGATCAGCACCGCGTCCGCGCGCTCCCCCTCCTGGGTCCAGAAGTACTCGCCGGTCCACGGATCGACCCGAATCTCCTCGGGGTCGACGGATTTCGCCGGATACTCGGCACCGGCGGGATCGAGCAGCGGGTGCGTGCCGGTGAAGGTGACCGGCCCGACCCCGTCGCCGTCCACCGTGAAGCGCGCGGTGTAGAACCGCGCCGGATCGCGTTCCGACCGATCATCGCTGATCAGCACGTAATCTCCGGTACTCGCGCGATAGTCGATTCCCGACAGCCCACCGAGCACGGTCCCCCGCACGTCGAGATCGTGGGCGATCACCCGCTCCCCCAGCAACCGCACCCCCGGTTGCGCGTGCGCCGTCGGCGCGCCCAGCACCCCTACGACCGCCACCGCCAGTGCTACCTGTCCAGCCCTACGCCATCCATGCGCCACGGGCCACACGCTAGTGGCGGGCCGGGACCGACAGATGAACGGCCGGGAACCATCCGATGCCCGGTGTCCGCGTCTCACGCACGCCGACTGTCGGCCTCGGCGACCGCGGGCAGCATTTCGGCCGATAGCCGGAATCGGAGCGCGTACCGCGGGTCCGGCCCGGACACCATCGACGCTGCCCCTGTTCTCCGATCGGCAACAGCTCGGACGTGACTACGGCGGGCACAACGCGAGGACGAGGTATTCGGTGCGTCCGACGAGGCTGGGTCGGCGCATCTGCGATCGTGAGACGGTCGTCGTCCCCGCTCGCCTCGCTCGCAGTCAGGAGGACCGTTGTCCGCACGTGTTCGCGTTCTCGCCGTGGTGGCCGCGCTGTGTCTCGGGGCGGGATGCGCCGACGGCGGCCCGGACGCGCCGGGAGCTGCTGTTCCCGATGGACCGCCGGCTGCCGGTGCGGCGGTGAGCGCCTCGGCATCCGGGCTGCTGCTCAATGGAAAACCGTGGTGGCCCGCGGGTTTCAATGCTCCCCAACTCGCCACCGACTACGGGCTCAATATCGGCTGCGGTGCGGAGGTGAATCTCGACGAGTTCTTCGAACGGCTACCCCGCCATTCCCTCACCCGTTTCAATGTCTTCCAGGCGCTGGCGGTGAACAAGACGACGGGTGCGCTCGACTTCCGGGCCGTGGACGCCGTATTCGCGGCCGCGGAACGGCATGCGCAGCTGGTGCTGCCGGTACTGGTGCCGCAGGACGGGGCCTGCGATGACGAGACATTCAAGCAGCGGGAATGGTTCACGCGAGGTTGGGCCGAGGCCAGGCCGATCGAAGGTCGCGCGGTGCTGAGCACCCGGGACTGGATCAGGGCGGCGGTACAGCGGTGGCGCAGTTCCCCGGTGGTGGCCGGGTGGGAGGTGATCGGCGAGCCGGAACCGGGTGTCTGCGCCGGCGATTGCGCCGACGACCGCCAGTCCTGCCCGGACGACGCCGCGGCCGTGCTGCGCACCTTCATGGACGAATCCGGGGCGCTGGTGCGCCGATTGGACCCGGGGCGGCTCATCTTCGCCGGATTCATCGGCGGCGGGCAGTGCGGGACGGCGGGTGAGGAATTCGTCCGGGTCGGCGCTTCGCGGTTCATCGACGTCCTGGAGTTCCACGACTACGGCGAGGAGGACGTCGCGGTCCCCGGTGACGCCTTCAACGGCCTGGCCGTACGCCTCGATCAGGCCGAACTGTTGCGGAAGCCGCTGCTGGTGGCCGAGATCGGGGTGGCGGCGGGCAGTTGCCGCAGTCTCCCGGCGCGGCGGGCGGCGATCGAGCGCAAGATGATCGGGCAGCGCGCGGCCGGGGCGGCCGGAGCACTCGTCTGGGCCTTCGTCCCCGACCCGCGAGCCAACGCGTGCACCTTCGACGTGGGACCCGATGATCCGCTCTGGGACCTGGTGGCCGAGCGGATCACCGTCGGGTGATCAGCGCGCGCCCAGCACCCGGTAGAGCCGCCAATCCGGTTCGCTCGCACCGTCGGCCGGAACTTCCAGCTCCAAAGTCGCTATCTGCGCGCCGTTCTCGAACATGGTGGGGTACCTGCGGTTCACCGCATCCGAGGCACCGCGCCCGGTGGGCGGCACCGCCAGGATGTAGCGCACCCCGCGTTCGGCGGGCCGGTTCAGGATGCGCACGAAATCACGGTCGGACGGCACCACGAACTGGTCCGGCCGCTCGGAGGCGACCACCACCGAGAAGCCGTACACGGTATCCATGAGCACCGCGCCGGGTGGCAGCCGCAGCGAGTCCAGATAGCGCGCGAGCTTGCGCCCCGTGGTGAAGGTGGCGGCGATCCGCCGCTGATCGGCGTAGCGTTCGGAGGCATTGTCCGGCCGCGGGAACAGCACCGCGCCCAACGCGTACTCCTGCACCGCCAGGCGCGAGCTGTTCATGCCGAGTGTGGTCAGCGGCAGCGACGCCGCCAGCACGAGGACGGTGGCGACCAGAGCGGCGACCGGCACGGCGCGCGGCATCGGCACTGCCGCGGCGTGCTCCCCGAGACGACGGCTGGGCGGCTGCCCGCGGGCGGGCGCGAGCAGCAGCGTCAGCACGGCCACCAGCGGTATCGCGGCGATGTAGAAGCGTAGGAACGCGAAGGTGGAACCGGTTGCGTAGCTGAGGGTTTGAAAGGCGAGCACGGCACCGCACAGCAGCATGGGCACGAGCACCTGGAGGTCGCGGCGGCGAACGCCGAGGGCTCCCGCCACCGGCACGAGCAGTGGCAGCGCCGGACCGAGTACCAGCATCGCGGCGACCGAGTACTCCAGCGCCGCGACCGAATCGCCCGCGGCGGTCGCGCCGGACTGCTCCAGTATCGCGGTATTGCCGTACTGCGAGGTGAACTGCTGAAACGCCTGACCGGTGATCAGCCAGCTGGTGGCCGCCCACACGAAGAAGGCCAGCCCCACCGGCGCGAGCACCAGACAGACATCCATGGCCGCCGCCCACCAGCGCCGCGCCTCACCGCGCCGCCGCCACAGCGTGTACGCGCCGACGAACGCACCCGCGGCGGCGGCCGGGGCGAGGGCGTCGTAGCGGGTCAGATAGCCGAGGCCGAGGGCGATACCGCAGGCGGTCAGATCGTGCGCGCCGTCGGTGCGCACCCAGCGCATGAGCCGCCGGATCGCCCAGCACAGGCAGAACAGGAACAGCGCCTCGCTCATTCCGTTGCCGCCGTAGAACACGATCATCGGATTGAGCGCGAACAGCACCGTCACCGCGAGAGTGAGCCATGCGGGCGCGCCCCGATCGGTGCCGATGCCGTGGACGGTGGTCACCGCGCCGCCCATGAACAACGCCGTCATGAGCACCCCGGACAGGCCCCAGGTGGTCAGGCCGGGCAGCAGCGGGGAGAGCGCGACCGCGGGCAGCTGCGCCAGCGCGGTGAGCGGGGTGAAGACGAAGCCGATGGCCGACAGGTGCGGGTCACGGCTGAACAGTGCCGCCTGCGCGGCCGACACCCGGCTGAGCGCGTCTCCCATCAGATAGCCGTGGCCGGCCGTCACCAGCCACCCGGTGATCAGGTACAGCGGGCTCGCGGTCGCGAAGACCGCCAGCGACGCCCATGACCGTGTGCGCGTCACGCGCTCTTCTCCGTCGCACCCAGGCCGTGGAAGGTCTTCTCCCAGTAGGACGGATTGCGCAGCAGCTGCCAGCAGCCCTTGGTCGCGGCGATACTCATCAGCAGCCAGTACAGCGGTGAGGTCAGACAGGCGAGCAGCAGATCGGAGCGATCGTTCTCCCGGCAGGCGAGCAGGTTCATGTAGATGGTCGCGGCATTGCCGAGCACCAGCGCGACCAGGGCCGGAAAGTAGACGGCGGTCGGGAACAGCTGCTCGATCACGAAGGGCTGGCCCAGAATCCAGGCCAGGCTCATCGCCCAGAACACCAGGTTCAGGCAGGCGATGATCGGAGTGCCCGCCAGGAACAGCGTGAAGCGCAGGAAGGCCACCGTCCCGATCTGCCGCCACAGCCGCACCGGACGGCGGGTGTGCACCAGCCAGCTCTGCAAATAGCCCTTGTACCAGCGAGATCGCTGCCGAATCCAGTTGATCGGGTCGGGGTTGGCCTCCTCCAGCGTGGTGGAGTCGATGACCGCGGTGGCATAGCCGCGGGCCGCGATGCGCACCCCGAGGTCGGCGTCCTCGGTGACGTTGTAGGGATCCCACGCGCCGATCGCGGTCACCACCTCGCGTGTGAAGTGATTCGAGGTGCCGCCCAAGGGAATCGGGGCGGAACTGCGCATCAGGCCGGGCAGCAGATAGCCGAACCACAGCCCGTAGTCCATGGTGAACCAGGCGGTGAGCAGATTCTGCCGGGCATTGTGGAAGGCCAGTTTGGCCTGTACGCACGCCACCGTGGGCGGCAGTTCCCGGAAGGCGGCGACCACGCGGCGCAGTTGCAGCGGATCCGGGATGTCCTCGGCGTCGTAGATGGTGACGATATCGCCGGTGGCGCGGCGCAATCCGTAGTTGCACGCCTTGGGCTTGGTGCGCGGATCGGCGGCCGGTACCAGCACGATGGTGATGTGTTCGGCTCCGCCCGAACCGATTCCGGCCGCCCGTGCCGCCGCGATGGTGGGTTCGTCGTCCTCCTCCAGAAGCAGCAGCACCTGCATCCGGTCGCGCGGATACTCGATGGACTCCAGCGCGGCGACCAGATCGCCGACCACCTCCGGTTCCCCGTAGGCGGGCACCAGAATGGTGTAGGGCGGCAGGTCGTCGGCGGGCAGGGCGCGGGCGCGGGCATCGTCGACGGTCATGATGGCATCCCGGGCCATGCCGCGGGTGAAGATCAGCACGCGGTCACCGAGCACCGCGAGATACCCCAGCGTGCACAGCGCCACCAGTACGGTGCCGGTGGCGAGCGGAAAGAACACCGCGCACACCGCGACCGTCAGCATCAGCGCGAGGAACGTATTACGTTGCCACGGAAGGAAAGCTACCGCAGCCGAGGCCAGCGGATCGGATTCCCGCAATCCGTGCACGGCCGCGTGCAGGGCGTCGGCCTTGAACTCCGGGGATTCCGGATCGACGGCGGTCATGACGTCCTCGCCCGCACCATGGCTCGCGCTACCGTGGTCAGCAGGTCCTCGTCCTTGGGGGCGAGGTCGGCCTCGACAGCGTGCGAATGGCTGTCCAGCACGACAGCATTGCCGCGGAACAGCTGATTCATGAGGTTGTCGAGATACTCGGTGAAGGCGGGCTGCAGCGGCGGGAACTCCGCGTCGGGCAGATGATTGTCGGCGGCGATGAGGGTGATCCGCTCCGCTCCACCCGTGCCGGTCCAGTTCCAACTCAACCAGGTCCAGCTGAGTAGCCTGCGGTCGTCCAGAACGACATTGAGCCGGGCGGTGACTCCGCGACCGAGGTCGATATAGGAAGGTGGACTGATGCGTGGCTGCTGGAGGCGGTACAGCACGAACTCGGGCACATTGTTGATGCTGTATGGATCATCGCCGCGTGCCGTATCCACGACGATGCGGCGGCGACGGGATTCCTTGTCCCAGTCCGAATTCCCGCGCTCGGCGCGAATCAGCTGTCTGGTGAGCGTGGCATCTGAGCCCAAATAGCGGCGAGCCCACGGATATTCGTCCTCGCTGAGCAGTTGCCAGCCCGGCGGGACCAGGTGCTGACCCATGACGACGAGCCCGGCGACCTCCGGAAATTCGACGCTGTAGTCCTTGTACACCGGAATCAGACCCAACACCACCGCGCCGGAGACGACGAGTGCCAGGGCCCCGTACGACTGTCCGGCCGTCAGCGCGGCCAACGGCCGGTCCAACGGCTCGAGAGCCGCACCGCGCCGCTGGTACAGGTACATCACCGCACAGGCCGTGCTCACACCGATCACCGACGGCAGGGCCTGATAGAGGATGCCCCGTCCGTCGGGCAGCACGGACCGCACCGCCAGCAGGCAGAGCCCGCCCACGACGAGGGCGATAGCCGCGGCTGCGCATCCACGGGCCGGGGTCCGCCCCGTCGCGATGGCCGCGGTCACGGCCGCGATCAGGAGCATGACCAGCCCGGAGGCGACCACACCGCCGCCGAGAGCCGCGATCGCCAAACCGTAGGGCAGCGGCGCGGCGGCGAGCAGCAGCAGCCATACCGGCCAGAACCGACACGTCGGCCGCAGTCCGAATACCAGCACGCACGCGCTGAGCAGGAACAGCCACGCCGCGAGCACGTCCAGATGCAGCAGCTCGTAGTGGTAGCGGTAGCGGCGCACCAGCAGACCCACCACCGCCATCGACAGAGCCAAGACGATGAGTCCGACGATGATGTCGGTCTGCCGATCGTGGATGGGTAGCTCACCACCCCGGCGCAGGGCGATGCCGATGGCCGCGAACCCCGCCAGTACCGGCATCAGCAGCAGATATCCGAGGTGCGAACCCTGTGTGATGTCCTCGGCGATCTCCACCACCGTGCTCCAGAAGGCCGTCACCACCGCCACGGCGATCAGCGTCCCCCGCGCGACCATCGCGGTAGCCGGATTCGGCCGCCGTGCCGACACTTTCGCGTGCATGTCAGTGGTCGCGCCGACGCCGCGCCAGGATCAGCAGGCCCGCGACCAGCCCCAGGCCGAGCACCACGGCTCCGGCGATGGTCAGGATGCGGGCGACCGGAATATCGGCGGAGTCACCGGGTGCGCCGGCGACCACCTCCTGCGGATCGAAGTACTCCGGATCGCGATCACCGGTCTGGTACAGCACATTTCCGGTGAGCCGGGACCAGCGGTCCGGATCGCCGTCCAACCAGTCCAGCATGCGGTCCACCCGTTCGGGCTCCGCGGTGGAGGTGGCGACCAGCACTGCTCGGTCGTTCGACCAGGTGGCCTGAAGGGAGCCGAACGGAATCAGCGGATCGATGCGCAGTTCGGCGCGCGACGGTCCGCTGTACACGGTGATCCGATCGCCGGATCGGCTCAGGGGCAGTCGAATCGACTCGGGCACATCGCCGTCGGCCGCGATCAGGACGACGGGGTCGGTGCCGTTCACCGCGGTGTCGAACGACACCAACTCCGGCCGTAGCGGCACCGGGGTCAGGCGCTGCATGCCGACCAGAATGCGCGCGGCGCGGCGCGTGTCGGCGAAACCGGGCTCACGCAACCCGACCTGCACGGTGGGCAGCATCGCCTGCGGCAGTGACTGGAATCCTGGGGGCACAGGCGGTTTCGCCTCATCTCCGGTGATCTCACTGGCCGGGTCGATGGCCAGGGTGACCGGCTGCTCCAAACCGCAGCCGTGGGTCAGACCGGTCTGCGCCAGGGTGACGGTCAGCGTCGTGAACCGGCCGAGCAGTTCGTCCGGAATCTCGATCCAGCGTTCGATGCGGCCACTCGCGTCCACCGGCCAGCTGTCGATCTGCCGGTCGCGGGCGGTCACCGTGATCTGCCCGTTCAGCGTCTGCGGCAGCGGGGTGTAGTTGCCCAGCAGGCGCACCCGGATATCGCGGGTGGGGCGGCCGAGGCGGGATTGGTCGATGCCGATATCGACGCTCACCACGCCGATGGCGGTGGCGCTGAGTCGTGTCTCACCCAGATCGCTCAGCGTGCTGACCTCCGGTGGCAGTTGTGGCGCGGCGGGCAGTGATACCGCCGTGGCCCCCGAGGTGAGGGCGATGCGCGCGAGATCGCTGGTGAGCAGCCGGATCTGGTCGGGCAGGGTGTCGCGGGTGCCGGACACCGTCAGCAGTGGGCCGGGACCGTCGGCAGTGAGCCGCAGCCCGGTGTCGGCGGATTCGGCGAGGGCGATCTGCCGTTCCAGGAATTCCGGGGCGTGATCCGGCGCCGTGGCCCCGCGACCCATCGACCGCAAATCCACGGCAACCGGTTGGCCGTCGTAGCGAGCGACCACAGCCGTGAGCATTTCCAGGGCCGCCGCACTCTCCACCTGTGACGGCCGCTCCGGCAGATAGACCGTGAGCCGGCGCAGCACGGGCGGCAGGAACTCGGCGACGGTGGACGGCTGCACCTCCCGGCCGGAATAGCCCACGGCCGGATCCGACAGCGTCATCGGTCGCCCGAGCCAGTCGGTGATACAGGTCCCGACCTCCGGCACCAGCGCCGAACTCAGCGTCACCGCGATGGCATTGTTCTCGACCTCCGCGCCGGCCAGCGACAGCCGCACCGGCGCGTCGCGCTCCAGCGGCAGATTCACCCGATCCAGCAGCCGCTCCCCCGATATCACCTCCAGCGTTCCGCGCGCCACATACGGCGGCAACTGCACCGTCCCCACCAGCTCCATCGGCGCCATCCCCGGTAGCACCGGCAGCGTCAGCGCCACCTCGTGCTCCTGTCCCGGAAACGCCAGCACGCGACCCATGCCGAGCGTCGACAGCGGTACCGCCGCCACCCCCGGCACCGGCGCCTCCGCCGGGGATGGCGGCGGCGCCGGCGGCGAGTCGGGCTCCGAAGGCTGCGCCCCCGCCAGCCCCGACGCGCCCACGACAAAGCTCACCACCAGCACGCCGACCGACCCGAAGAGACGCCACCGCGAACGCGATGAAGACAGAGACACCAGCAGCCTCCCGCATGCGACAACCCGGAACCCGAACCAAGTCACCCACTGAAGCTAACTATCAGCTACCGAACGTCGCATCACTATAGGACATGCATCGGGGCTATCGCTGCAGGCCGCGACGCCCCCACCGGGTCGATATCAGCCGGGTTCGATCGAGCCACCGCCGACGCGGCTCGTGCGCTCGCGCCACCGGGGACACCCGCTGCCGTCAGACCCGAATGCGCCCTGCGCGGGATGTGACGCGCCGACCGATTGGCAATGGGGTCGTGATCGAAGAGACCGCCGCACACGCCGCGCCTGATCCCAGCGAATACCGCAAACGCAGCACCCCCTGAGCCGAACACCCTGCGGCGGATCGGAATTGCGCTCCGCCGCAGGACGATTCGTCAGGCCTGCACGACCGGGAAGTCGATCTCGGTGCGTGCCGCATTGTTCAGGTAGTTGGTCAGCACATTGAGCGCGACGTGACCGATGACCTCGGCGATCTCGGCCTCGGTCGCTCCGGCCGCACGCACCGTCGCCACCACGTCGTCGCCGACGTCGCCGCGCTGCTCGTTGACCGCCACCGCGAAGGCCAGCAGTGCCGCCGTCTTCGGGTCGTCGGCGTCGGCTTTGCGTGCCGCGCCGACCTGTTCGCGGCTGAGACCGGCGACGTTCTCGCCCAGGTAGCTGTGCGCCGACAGGCAGTACGAGCAGCCGTTGGACTGCGCGACAGCGATGGCCAGCCGCTCCCGCGTCGCCGCCGACAGCACGCCCTCGGCGAGATTCCCCGCCATGGCCAGATACCCGTGCACGAGCGCGGGGCTGTGCACCATCACCCGGGTGAGGTTGGGTGTCGAGCCGAGTGCCTGCCGCACCGCGGACAATGCCGTGGTCTGCTCGGGCGTTTCACGATCCGCGCTGACGAGAGGCAGTGTGCTCATGAGTGTCCTCCAGTATCGTTGGTTGTCGTTGTGCCGCGCTGTCGCCCTACCGACGGCGCGAGGTATGGACACCCCGGCGGCCCCCGGCGTTACAGCGCGGCGGCCGCGAATCCGAGATTTCGAGAATGGGGATGCGAAGTCGTGGTTCCACGCACGCGCACCATCGTCGATGACCGCTGGCCGACCGAGGACGACCTGCTCACCGCGCTACGCGGCGGGAACACCGAGGCCTTTCGCGCGCTGGTGGAGGCGCTGCACGCCCCCCTGGTGCGGCTGGCCTGCGGTTACCTCCCCCGTGCCGCCGCCGAGGACGCGGTGCAGGACACCTGGATGGCGGTGGTGCGCGCCATCGGCGAGTTCGAGGGCCGGGCGAGCGTGCGCACCTGGGTGTTCCGGATCATGCTGAACCGGGTGCGGACCCTGGCCCGTCGGGAACCGCGCACGGTGCCTTTCGCCACCGCCGGTCCGACGGCCGATCCGCGCCCCGCAGTCGATCCGGATCGGCTGGCGCATCCGGAACTCGGCCCGCACTACTGGCCGGACGTACCGGTCCGCTGGGAGCTGCTGCCGGAGCAGCGGCTCATGTCCGCGGAGGTGCGTGCCGTCGTCGACACCGCATTGCACACATTGCCGCCCGCGCAGCGCGAGGTGGTGACCATGCGCGATATCGAGGGGTGGTCGAGTGAGGAAACCTGTGCGGCGCTGGGGATTTCGGCGGTGAATCAGCGGGTTCTACTGCACCGGGGCCGCGCCGCCCTGCGTGCCGCGTTGGAGGAGTATCTCGATGAATGACAACGGTTTCATCGACAACGAACTGCGGATCACCTGTTCGGACGCCGTCGAGCTGGTCACCGAATTCCTCGATGACGCGCTGGACGAATCCGACCTGCGCAGATTCGAACAACACACCGCGATCTGCGAGGCATGCCGGGTGTACGTCGACCAGATCCGCCGCACCATCCGCATCGTCTCCGCCACCCGCGACGACGCGGTGGAGCTGCGACCCGCCGGGTTCGACGAGCTGCTGGCCGAATTCCAGCGGCGAAATCCGGACACGCTGTAACGGGCCGGGGCTCCGCGAGTCCATATCTGTGCACGGCCGCAGCACGCGGCCCGTCGAAAGGTACGGATATGACGCACAACCAGATCTTCGCCGCCGTCTCGTCGGTGATCTACTTCGCCGCCGGCCTCATCGGTTTCGCCGTGACCGGTTTCGGTGACTTCGCCGGCAGCCATGACGCGAAAATACTGATCCTGGCGCTGAATCCACTCCACAATGTCGTGCACCTCGTGCTCGGCGCGGTCTGGCTGGCCGCCGCCGTGCTGCCCCCGGTGACGCGGACGGTCAATATCGTGCTCGGTGCGGGCCTGCTGGCCGCATTCGCACTGGGCGTGACCGGCGCCGCCGGATTCCTGAATATCCACGGGGTGTCCGAGCCGGACAACTACCTGCACCTCGGGTACGGCGTGTTGAGCATCGCGATCGGCTGGCGCTTCGCGGATACGCCGCAGCCACTGCGCGGGCAGCCGGCGTGAGCGCACCCGCTCCTGCGCCGATCTAAGCCGGGTGATAGGTGTTGATGACGATGCCGCTGCCGGTGCGGGTGGAACCGACGAGTTCGAGTCGGCGCAGCAGGCCGGTGTCGGTGAACAGGCGCGTGCCCTTGCCCGCGACCACCGGGTAGATCATGAGTTCCAGTTCGTCGAGCAGATCGGCCTCGAGCAGGCGGCGGACCAGGGTGGGGCTGCCCGCAGTGCCGATGTTGTTGCCCGGCTGCCGCTTCAACTCGGCGAGGGTGGCAGCCAGGTCGGCGCCGCGCAGCAGGGTGGCGTTGGTCCAGCCGACCTCGTCGAGGGTGTCGGATACGACGTACTTCCGGACGCTGTTGATATGTCCGGCGAAGGGCTCGTCGGTGGAGGTGGGCCAATAGTCGACCCATTCCGTATAGGTGTTGCGGCCCAACAACATGGTGTCGGTGGCGGCGAGCACCGTTCCCATATGCGCGCCGAAATCCTCGTCGAACAGATCGAACGACCATTGATCGGGTGATTCCACGACGCCGTCCACGGTGATGAACAAGCCGCCCACTACTTTGCGCATTGCACTGTCCCAACGTTCTCGATCCGGTCCCGGATGGACCGAACTCCTGACATATCGAAGGTAAAACCGCTGCTCGTCCTGCTGTCAGACCACAATGCGCCTTGCGCGGGACAGAACGCGCCAACCGCTTTATCGTGAGCGTGTGATCGCAGGAACGGTGCCGCCGCACATGCTGCGCCTGATCCTCGCCGCGGCGCTCGAAGCCGGGGTGAAGGACTCCGAGCTCGTTCGAGTGCGCGGGATGGCGGCCATTCACGAGGACGGCGTCCGACTGTCTTCCGCCATGGCGCTGGATATCTGGCAGATCGCCGGAGACGAGGTGGAGGCATGGGGCGGCGGCGCGCGGATCGCGACCCTGTGGCAGCCGGGACTGCTCAGTTCATGGGACTACCTGTTCCGCACCGCCCCCACCCTGACCGGAGGTCTCACCGCCGGGGCGAGCCTGCTCGCGGCGGTCCGCGACCCGCTGGAGAGCGCGGAGGTCACCATGGACGCCGCGGGCGCGGCCACCGTCGTCTACCGCACGCCCTACGCCGACCTGTCGTGTGGCTCGATGATCAACGAACTGGCGATGGGCCTCATCCTGCGCGAGGCACGTGCCGCCGCGGGGCGGCACCTCCGCCCGCAGCGGGTGACGTTCACGACCGCGCCGCCACCGCACCACCGGCATCTGGTGGAACTCTTCGGCACCGACGACATGCACTTCGGCGCGGAGCACACCACCATCACCTTCACCGAAGCCGACGCGGCACAGCCCCTTCCGGAGGCCGATCCGGTACTCGCCGCGATCATGCGCTCCTACACCGAGACCACCATCACCTCCGCCCGCCCGATGCTGGGCTGGCTGGACCAGTTGCACACCGCGATTCGCGAAGCGCTGCAACAGGGTTCGACACCAACCCTCCGCGCCGTCGCACACCGCATGGCGACCAGCCCCCGTACCCTTCAGCGCCGCCTGTGCGAGCAGGACACCACCTGGCGCACCGAACTGGAACGCGTCCGCCACACCGAATCCGCACGCCTGCTACGGGAGACAGCACTCGGTGTCGAGTCCATCGCCACCCGGGTCGGCTACGCCGACGTGCGCGCCCTGCGCCGCGCCTTCCACCGCCTCCACGGCGTCGCACCCAGCGAATACCGCAGGCGCACCGCCCGCTGAATCACCGCCGCGCTCCGTGTCGTCGCGACGGCTCCGCCGCACCGCGGCCGCGTGGACCAACGGCGCGAATCAGCCGCGCGATAATGTGAAGAATGTTAGTTTCACTCCGATCGGGGCGAGAGCTACACGGCCGGAAGGGATCTCATGGCTACTACTCGGGTGCGCGGCACCGGATTGGGTGCGACGACGCTCGGCATCGGCGCGGCGCTGGTGATGCTGGCGCCGCACGCGGCGGCCGAGGGCCAGGGGTATGTGGCGATGGCGGCATCGAATCCGAAGGTCGGGTGCGGCTACGCGGTCACCAGCGGTGACCTCGTCGGCGGCGGCAGCAGTTCGAGCAATGGGCTGCCGATCACCTTCTACGACAACGGCGTCGCGATCGGGACCGACGAGGTGGGCGGCGGCCTGGTCGGCAAGGCCGCCAAGGTGACCTGGACGCCGAAGACCACCGGACAGCACGTGCTCACGGCCATCGGCAGCTGGGGCGACGACCACGTGATCACACTGACGCCACTGACCGTCCAGGTCGCCGCGAGCACCGCCACCGGCAGCTTCGGCTGCCCGTTGCCGAGCATCTCCGGATAACCCACCGCCGAAGAGGCTCGGTTACATCGGAAACCGCTACCGTCCGCGAGCGGTGACGGCATCGGCGGCAGCAGGGACGTCGGTGTCGACGGCAGCAGGGACAGCAGAGTCGGCGGCAGCAGAGTCGGCAGCGTCGGCAGCAGCAGCGTCGGCAGCAGCAGCGTCGGCAGCAGCAGCGTCGGCAGAGTCAGCAGCAGAGTCGGCAGATTCGGCAGCAGCAGCGTCGGTGTCAGTGGGTGTCGGTGGCAGTGTCGGCGGCGTCAGCGGCATCGGC
>NZ_JASCXP010000032.1:0-30073 GCF_030010695.1 Nocardia sp. CC201C | reverse complement strand
GGGTGGAACCGGCTACGGAGCCATCGGTGGGGATCACCGGCTTGACACCGGAAGCCGCTGTGCCGGTGCCCGTTTCGGCAGCGCTCCCGAGGTCGGCACCTGAGCCTGGCGCGCGCGGTGCGGCCTGTACGGGCGCACCGGCTCCATCCGCGGACCCAGCACCATCCGCGGACCCAGCACCATCCGCGGACCCGGTGCTGTCGGACGACCCAGCACCTTCGGCGGCCATGGAGTCGGCCGTCGTGGACGCATCCGCGCGGTCGTTCACCGCATCGCTATTCGTCCCCTCGCTCTTCCCGACCCCGCCACCGGCGTTGTCCTCGGACCGGGAGCCGGCGTCGGCCGCCGGTTGCAGCGAACCGTTCGCATCACCGGACACGCCCGCACCGTGCGTCGAATCGCCGGTGCCCGAGCGATTTCCGCTGCCCTGCCCGACGCCGTCGTTCCCACCGTGCGCATCGGTCCCCGTGGTGGTCGAGGTATTGGGGGCATCCGCCGCCCGCGTACCACCCGCCCCATCGCCGCGCCCGTCCACCGCACTGTCACCAGCACCGCGTCCGTCCGTGGCGGCGTCACCAGCGCCACGCCCGTCCGCCGCAGCGTCACCAGCACCACGCCCGTCCGCCGCAGCGTCACCAGCACCACGCCCGTCCGCCGCAGCGTCACCAGCACCACGCCCGTCCGCCGCAGCGTCACCCGCACCGCGCGGTTCACCCGTCCGGCCTGTCGTATCGGAGCCGTCACCGTTGGCACCCGCGCCGCGAGTGCCACCCGTATCGGCGTCTCCGGCGCGGCCGTTGGCGGAACCATCGTCCGCACCGTGCCCGCCGCCGTCGGCGGTGCTGCCCGTCCCGTCGCCGGCGGTGTTGCCCGCGCCATTGCCGGAACCATCGCCCGCGCTACCCGGTGGTGGCGCGGAGCCGTCGCCGACGAGTCCGCCCGGCAGCGTCCCCTCGGGTGAGACGCCGACCCGCGGCATATTGCCGAAATCCGGTGTGCCGTTGTAGATGTCGGGAAACCGATTGTGAAAGTGCTGGGTGGCCAGAGCCTTGTTGCCGCCGGAGAGCCCGCCGTTGATCGCCCCGGACAAGGCTCCGGTATGCATGGCGTTCCAGTCGAGCTGCGTGTTCTTCAGGCCGTCGACGGCGGAATCCCAGCCCTCGTTCTTCCAGTCGACGATGAACTGGCCGCCGATGCCGCCGAAGTACCCCGCGTATCCACCCGCCAGTCCGGCGGTGACGCCGGTCAGCGCACCGGTCGTGAAGTCGGACAGCTTGTCGCCGAAGTTCAGCCGATCGGTCAGAACGTCACCGAGCCGGTCATTGAGTCCGCGGCCGACCAGATCGCCCAGCGGCCCGGCTACCGCACCACCGGCCGCCGAGCTCACGGTGCTGATGATGACCTGGTCCCAGTTCATGTCGCGACGGTTGTCCTGGGACAGCTGCCAGGCCTGGATCCCGACTTCCTGGCCCACGCCGATGGCCGTATCGATGGCCACGTGCCGCGCCAGGAACCGGAGCAGGCCGGGCAGGTTCGCGACCCGTCGCGCGACCGCGGCGACGATCCTGGCCGCGATGGCCCGAATACCCATGCGTGTCACCGTGATCGCGGCGGCGGAGACGGCCGGGTAGGCCGGTGGGAATGCCCAGGCGGCGGCGAGTTCGATCGCCAGCAGCGCCAGCGAGCTGATCATCAGGATCTTGGCGTAGTCGATCTCGGTGCCGACGTCGTCGATGCCGAGCGCCAAGCCGTTGAACGCCTCGACGAGCTTCTCGACGGAGGTATCGCCGGAGAGCAGGCTGTCGAAGTACGCCCGCATCTCATCGACGCCCTCGCCCGATGGGTAGGCGATGAACGTCTTGGTCTTGGCGTCCTCGATATCGGGGATGATCTGTTCCAGGGCGGTCGCGGCGGCACGCCAATCGTCGGCCAGTGCCCACATGGCGTCCTCGTCGCCGTGTGGCCAGTCCGACCCCGCAACCCATTCCAGCCACTTGAGGTAGCCGGGAATATCACCCATCTGCGATTACTCCGAGATCACCAGCTGGTCTCGGTGGCCCCGGGGGTACTCGGACGATCGTTAGCGCGGGATTCGTCGGCGGACAGCGGATCCACCTCGACGCGGCGCTGCCGGGCATCCGGATCGGCCATGGAAACCGGTGGCGCCACGGGAATCTGCTCGCTGACGTCGGGCAGGCCCTCGATCAGGTCCGAGAGCTTCGGCAACCGCGCCCGGCGATCGCGCAGGGGGCCCATGAGCTCCTGACCGCGTCGTGACACCTCGGTGAAAGCCTGCTGCGCCGCCTCGGTGACCGCGTCGGCGATCTCGCTGTAGTCCAGGTCGTCGATATCCGCGCTGAACTTCGTCTTCACGATCGCACCGTCGGCATTCACGGTGACGGTCACCCGCCCCTTCCGCGCACTGGCGCTGGCGGTGAGCCGCGCTCGCTCCCTTTGCAGCCGGGCGATATCCGCGAACTGCTGCTGCACCTCTTCGAGCAGCGAATGCATCTCGGCTCGGGCATTGTCGTTCACCATGGGAGAGCAGGCCTTTCGTGGCTACCGGTACTGGTCGCCGTTGGCTTTGTCCTGCGCCTCCAAGTAGTCGGCAGCCTTGGTCTGCCCCGCTGAGAAGGATTCGAAGGTGGTCGCCATATTCGCGAGGCTGGTCAGGTAGTCGTCCCGCGTCGTCCGGTAGCCGTCCTGGCCGTTCGCGTCGTCGGCGAAGTTGGTGCCGATCTCGTCGTCGCCCCACGGTTCACCGCGACCGTTGATCGCCGCCTTCAGCGTGGTCAGCACCGAGTCGAGCTTGGTCTGCACCGTGCCGGTCGCGGTCGCGGCATTACGCAGCTGCTCCGTGTACACCTCGAGTGGCTGTGTCATCGCATTCGCTCCTGGTGCTCGCGCGGGCCGTGCTGGTACCTGCTCGGCGGGTACCCGTTGCACGGTCGCAGGCGCGAGCGAACCGATAGCGTCGACAACTTGAACGACGAGTGTCGTCTCGGCGAATCAGCGCCGTGTGGAACGGGTTTCGCGGAGTCACTGCAGCTCTTCGCCGTGCTCCACCATGTGGCGGAGGATACGGTCGACGTGCTGCTCGATGTGCTCGGCCAGCGTTCCGGCATTCGCGCCCACCGCCCGCGGCTCGGATTCGGCGAAGTCGATCAGATAGCGGCCATCGTCCGGGATGTCTCGCCAGAGCATGGTGCTCTCGGCGATTCCCCGGGGACCGTATTGCGACCGCGCCTGGAGCACCTGGATGGCACCGCTCCATTCGGCCGGTTCGGCCCACCACGCCGCGCTGCTGGGTTCCATCGTGTCGTCGAACGGGTCGAGGATGTACGACCGCGCTCCGACGTCCGCCCGCTCGCGCGCGCCGTCGATGACTATCGGCACGCTGGGTCCCCGCGCCGCCTCGGCAGGGGGAAGCTCGGCGACCATCCGGGCGGCGAGCGCCTCGGGCCCACATTCGGTCAGCGTGTAACCGCCACTGTGGTGGACGGTTTCACCGGGCAGCTGGGTGATCAACACCGCCCGCCGACCCCGACGCGCACCATGTACGCGAATACGTTTGCGCGGGTTGCCGATATCGCCGTCACTCCAGGTGCTGGAGTAGACCCGCACCTCCGGCCGGACGACCGTTTCGAATACCGAGGCGAAGCCGGGGCCGACCCGCTCCGCCAGTCGCGCGCCCGCTTCCATGAGTTCGCGATCGAATTCGTCGGCGCCCAGCGTGCGGCTGGTGAATACCAGTGGCGGGGGCATGAATCCGTCGAGGTGGCGGTCGCACAACGCCTTGAACTCGACGTCGGTGAACTCCCATCTCATACCTCGCGCTCCACCGCCGCCGCCGACCTTCCACTCCCGTCACGACATGATTCCACCGGCTCGACCGGGGCGAACGCCCGATCGGCTGCCGCCACGACTCCGCCCTCCTCGACCATGCCCACCGCCGGTTCCAGACCACCGCCGTCGAGACCGGCACGACCGAACAGATTCGTGAAGGACGGTGCGGTCGCGACCTGTCCGGCCGCTGGTGTGGGCACGGCCGCGGCTGTGGCCGGGTGGTCCGGCGACGCCGTGGGCGGAGTCACCGGCTGCTGTTCGGCGGCCGGTGCCAGACCGAGCAGCTGCCCCAGCTGAGACAGTTTCTCCGGGGACTGCTCGAGCTCCGCGAACGCCTGGGTGACCTGCTCCTCGGGCACGCCGAGCAGTTCGCCGATCCGAGCGTTGTCCGCTCGAGCGAGGGCGGTCTCGACCTGCCGCGCGATCGTCGGCGACTGCGAGGTCAGCTGGGTCAGCGCGGGGGAAGCGGCGAAGGTCAATGCGGACAGCATGCCGACGAGCTGGGCGGGATCGCCGGGGCTGCTCGCGTGGTCGAGGCCGGTCTGCTCGCCCGGCGCGGTCGGTGTGGTTGGTGTGGTTGGCTTCGTCGGCGCGGCCGGTGTGGTGGGCTTCGCCGGTAGGGTCTGCGCGGCCGGTGACGTGGGCTCGTCCTTCGACGTCAGCGCGGGGGTCGGGCGCGGCGGAGTAGCCGGCGCGCCCGCCCCGGACGGGCTCGACGAACCTGATGTACCCGACGCACCTGATGGGCCCGACGCACCTGGTATACCCGGCGTACCCGTTGTTCCGGACGAGCTCGTCGTCCCGGACGGGCTCGTCGGAGATCCGGGCTGATCGCGGGCGGCGGAGCGCTCTCGTTCCGGGTTCCGCTCGGTCGGGTCGCTCGGCCGCTCCGGGACGGTCGGCGAAGTCACGGTCGGCGACTCGATGATGGCCAGCACCGAGGCTGTCTCATCGGCGGGACCCACATAGTCGCGCTGGTAGAAGCCTCGATACTTGCCGAGGGTGTCCTCGCACATCTTGTCGTCGACCTCGCGCTGATCCGGCATGGTCTGCGATGTCCACGCCATCCAGTCCGCGGTGTAGTCGAGATTGAGGCCGACCACCTTCATGGCGGCGGTGAGCTGCCTGGTATCGGTCACATAGGCTTGGACCGCCTGCCTGGCTTGTTCCGCGCCGACGCCGGACCACTTGCTGTCCAACCGCTGAATCTCATTGCGGAAGTTCCCCAGTCGCTCATCGAGCCAGCCGGACATGTCGTACCAGACACCGGCCGCCGCGCCGAATGGCGCGATGTCCATCGCCTGCCCCAGATCGTAGAGCTCGTGCCACTGCATGGAGTCCTTGTGGCGGTGGGACAGATCCACGGATCGCCTCGCACCGTCGTAGTCGTTCAGTTCGCCGGGGCGCTCGGCGGGATCGTAGCGGGACTGGACATGGGTGGAGGAGTGCGACTCCGGCTGCCGCGCCGACGGTTCCAGGTTGAGGTCCGCGACACCCGGTGTGATCTTCGCGTCGTCCAGATTCAGGTTGGCGAACGCCGACTCGTTGTCGGTCTCCGTCGCGATGTACGCCTTGCCCGCGGCCACGAACGCATCGGCCATATCGGTGAGCAGGGCGATGTGATTGTCGAACGCGGTGAGCAGTTCCGTCCCCTGATCGCTGAGCTTCTGCGCCAGCAGGTCACCGGAGGTCAACGTGCCGATCTTCGGCAGGTTGTCGAGCTTGTCGTCCTCGGCCATCCTGCGGAAGTAGCGGAACTGCCGCACCATATCCGAACAGAGTTCCACCGCATCCTCGACCGCCGTCGGATCGAACCTCAGCCAGCCCGCCGAATGCTCCGCTCCGGAGGTGAGGCTGTCCCAGTCGGAGTTGAAGGTGTTCTCAGGTGCCATCGGTCGCCTCCGTCGTCCTGCCAGATCAGCTCAGTGCCAAACCAGCTTAGTTCCGTCAATTTCCCATGGGGCACAAGGAAATTGAGAACTGCGTCGAGCGAAGTCGCACCGCTGGCCACGCCCCTCCCGCCGCCTTGCCGAACGCCGCCACACAGGCTCGAATGTTAGTACAGTTAATGAATCGCAACTGTTACCGTTACACCGTGAGCAATCCGGTGGCTGCGACCTTCGATCTACTCGGTGATCGGCTGACGCTGACGATCCTGCGCTATGCCTTCACGCAGCGGGCGTGCCGGTTCAATCAGTGGCTCGACTACACGGGGGCGCCGCCCGCCGTGCTGACCGCGCGGCTCGGCGCGCTGGTCGAGGCGGGGGTGCTCGCGCGGGTGCCGCGGGCGGGGACGATGGATCGGCACGAGTATCGACTGACCGAGCTCGGGCTCGCGACCTGGGAGATTCTGGTGTGCGTGTGGGCATGGCAGCGGGAGTGGACCGCGGAGGGGGCGCGGCTGCCGGAGTTCGTGCACGAGGCGTGTGGGCATCGGGGGCCGCCGATGCTCATGTGCCATGCGTGCGGGCGCGGGGTCACCACCCATGACACGGCGGTCGAGTTGGTCGAGGATGTGCTGTGGCAGTTGACCTCCGGGCGGCGGCGGTCTTCCCGGGGGGCCGCCGGTGCGCGGGCGGACGTGCGGTTCGACGAGATCATGCAAGCCATCGGGGACCGCTGGAGTGCCGCGGTGACCGGGTTGGCGCTGGCGGGTGTGCGGCGGTTCGGGGAGTTCCGGGAGGTGCTGCGGATGTCACCGACCACGTTGACCGAGCGGCTGAACCGATTGTGCGAGGCGGGCATGCTGTGGCGGCCCGAGGATGCGGGCGGGCGGGAGTACCGGCTGACGCCCCGGGGGCGGGGGCTCTTCGGGGTGTTCGCGTTCCTGCTGGCCTGGGCGGATCTGGCGTATCCGGAGGGGCCCGAATCAGGGATCCGGATACGGCATCTGGACTGCGGGGAAACGCTGCTGCCCGCGCTGCGCTGCCGCGGGTGCGACGCACGACTGGGCCGCACTGCCGTGCGTTTCGAGTCCTTGCCGGGGGTTGACACGACGGATTGAGACGCGTATCACTTCATTAACTGTAGTGATACGCGGACGGGATCGCCCGGCCGCATTCGGAGGCACTCCCATGACGCTCAGGGAAGAACTCATCGCACCGGCCGCCGAGGCCCTGGCGAATCCCTATCTCGAAGGTCCGTACTCGCCGACGGCCGAGGAGGTCACCGCGACCGAATTGCCGGTGCTGGCCGGGGAACTGCCCGCCGACCTCGACGGCGTGTATGTGCGCAACGGGCCGAACCCGCAGTTCGCCCCGCTGGGGCGCTACCACTGGTTCGACGGGGACGGGATGCTGCACGCGGTGCATTTCGACGGGGGGAAGGCCACCTATCGCAATCGGTATGTGCGGACCCGGGAGTTCGAGGCGGAGCGGGCGGCGGGAACCGCCCTGTGGCGCGGCGTGATCGAGCCGTGGGAGGGCAATCCGGCCGGGGATCGGCGGGAGCGGAACTCGGCGAATACGGATGTGGTGTTCCACCACGGGAATCTGTTGGCGCTGTGGTATCGGGCGGGCAAACCCTATGCGGTGGACCCGATCACGTTGGAGACACGCGGCACGGACGAGTTCGGGGGAACGCTGCCGGGCGAGGTGTCGGCGCACGCGAAGGTCGATGAGCGCACGGAGGAATTCGTGTTCTTCGACTACGGGATCAATGCGCCCTACCTGCGATACGGCGTCGCCGATCCGTCGGGGCTGGTCACCCACTACACCGGAATCGAACTGCCGGGGCCGCGACTGCCACACGATATGGCGATCACCGAGAACTGGTCGATTCTCATGGATCTGCCGCTGTACAACGATCCGCGAGCCGCGGCGGCGGGCCGGTTCAAGCTCTTCTTCGATCGCGAATTGCCTTCCCGCTTCGCGGTATTGCCGCGACACGGAGACGGCGCGCGAGTGCGGTGGTTCGAGGCGAAGCCGGGATACATCTACCACACCGTCAATGCCTGGGAGGACGGCGACGAGATCGTCATGGTGGCCTGCCGGGTAGCACGCCCCAGCCCGGTGTCGGACCGGACGCATCCGCTCGCGCAACTGCTCGCGTACCTGCGGCCCGAGGCGACGCTGTACCGGTATCGGTTCAACCTGCGGACCGGGGCGACCGTCGAAGAGCCGCTCGACGACGTCAACACCGAATTCCCGGCCATCGACCAGGGAGTGACCGGGCGGCGCGGACGCTGGTCGTACCAGATGCGGCTGTCGGTGGACCGCACCATGCTGTTCGACGCGGTGATCAAGTACGACGTGCTGACGGGGGCCAAGCAGACCCAGCCCTTCGGCGACGGGATCTTCGGCAGTGAGCTGACCGTGGTGCCGCGCGCCGACAGCGACGGGGAGGACGATGCCTGGCTCACCATGTTCGCGCACAACGCGCACACCGGGCTCGGCGAGGTCTGGGTCTTCGACGCCGCCGACCTCGCGGCCGGCCCGGTCTGCCGACTCGGGCTGCCGGTGCGGGTACCGCTGGGCTTCCACGCCACCTGGGTGAGCGGGGAACGCATGCGCGCGGCGGCGCGACCGGTCGCATGAGCACCAGACTCAGTGTGAGCCTGCCGTATTGGCAGGATCGCGACGCCATGGACGCGCTGCGGGTGGCCGAGACCGCCGACAAGCTCGGCTACCGGCGGCTGTGGGTGGGCGAGATGGCCACCTTCGACGCCTTCGCGCTGGCCACTGCCATCGGCACGGCGCCCGGCCGGATTCCGCTGTGCCTCGGGCCGCTGGCGGTGGATGTGCGCACTCCGGCGACCATCGCCATGGGCGCGGCCAGCGTGGCCGCGCTGACGGGGCGACAGGTCGGGGTCGCGCTCGGAACCTCCAGCACCGTGGTGGTCCGAAACTGGCATGGGCGGGAAAGACGCAGTACCGCACAGCATCTGGAGGACACGGCGCGAATCGTGCGTGGGTTCGTGGACGGCGCGAAGGTGGACTTCGACGGGCAGACCGAACGCACGCACGGCTATCGACTGCGCCTGCCCGCACCCCGATGCGAACTGACCGTCGCCGCCTTCGGGGATCGAGCCCTGGCCGTCGCGGCACGGACGGCGGACCGCGTGGTGCTCAATCTGGTGACGCCCGAGCAGGTCTCGCGCTGCGCGCGGTCCGTCCGCACCCACGCGGCCCGTGCCGGACGGCCCTGTCCAGCACTGTCGGTCTGGGTGACGGCAGCGGCTCATCCCACGCCGGAAATGTACGAGACCGTGCGACGCGGCCTGGTGGCCTACCTGCGGGCACCCGGCTACGACGCCATGTTCACCGCCGCCGGATTCGGTGACACGGTGCGGCTGGCCCACTCCGGTGCGCATCCCCGCGACCTGGCGGCCGCAGTACCCGACCGCCTCGCCGACGCGGTCGGTGCGTTCGGCGCCCCGGCCACGCTGTCCGACCGCATTGCCGCCTACCGGCACGCGGGAGCCGAAGAAGTGGTCATCGTCCCGGTTACCACCGCCGACGACCCGGCGGGTCTGCGTACCCTCGAAATACTCACGGAGGTCAAGGATGTGTGACACCGGCTCGATACCGGCCCACACCGGGACGCCGCCCACGGGGCCACGACCGGGCAAGAGCCCGCGACCCTCGGACTCACCGCCGCACACACGCACCCGAGCCGCGTACCCACCGCCGGACAAGCGCACGCGGGCCTCGAGCCCACCGCCGCGCAGGAGTGCCGGAGCCTCGATCCCAAACCCACCACCGGACAGGCACACCCGAGCGGCGAGCCTACCGCCGGGCAAGAGCACCCGAGGCTCGAGCCCATCGCCGAACCAGCGCACACGGGTCTCCACCCCGGGGCCGGGCGCGGGAGCCGCGGACCAGCCGCTCCACGCTGTGGCCGGGGCGGTCGCGACGCAGGTGGTGGGTCGTGGCTGACGCCTACATCTACGACGCGGTGCGACTGCCGCGCGGGCGGGTGCGCCGAACCGGGGGCACCCTCGCCGAACTGCCGCCGTACGAGATGTTCGGCCAGTTGCTGACGGCGCTCGAGAATCGCTGCTGCCCACCGGAAATGGTCGACGATGTCGTCGTCGGGGTCAACACCGCGACGGGTGAGCAGGCCGGAGATATCGCCCGCGCCGCCCAACTGTGGGCCGGGTGGCCGGATTCCGTGCCGGGCGGGGCCGTGTCGCGGCTGTGCTGTTCCGGGCTGGACGCCATCGAGAGCGCGGCGGCGCGGGTGGCGGCCGGATACGCCGATGTGATCGTGGCGGGCGGGGTCGAGTCGATGTCGCGGGTGCCGATGCTCTCGGACCGGCCCGCCATCGCCACCGACGCGGACCTCGGTGAACGCACCGGGTTCGTGACCATCGGGGTCTCGGCGGATCTGACCGCCGCCGGATACGGGATCCAACGGGAAGAACTGGATGCCTACGCGGTGACGTCCCATCGTCGAGCCGCCGCCACGGTATCCCGCTCCGTGATCCCGGCCCGCAAGGGCGGCACCGTCCTGCTCTACGCCGACGAGGGCGCGCGGCCCGGCGCCAGCACAGCCGAATTCGGGGCGCTGCCGACGCTGTTCGGGGAGGATGCGGGCTGGGATCGGGTCGCGCGCCGGCTGCCGGACGCACCCCGCCCGGCGGCGGGACTGCACACCCTGGCGACCGCACCGCAATTGGCGGATGGCGCATCGGCGGTCGTCATCGGCAATCACGCCGCCATCGACACCCTCGGCCGCCGACCCCTCGCCCAGATCGTCGGCACCGCGCAGACCGCCGTCCGCTCCCCGCTGCTCACCGCACCGGTAACCGCCGCTCGGAAAGCACTGCGCCGCGCCGGTATCGACGCTGCCGACCTCGATGTGGTGGAGGTCAACGAATCATTCGCCGTCACCCCGCTGGTGCTCACCCGCGAACTCGGGCTCGATCCGAGGCGGGTGAATCCGAACGGCGGCGCGGTCGCGGTCGGCCATCCGCTCGGTGCGACCGGAGGGATCCTCATCGCCCAGGCTCTCGACGAACTCGCCCGCATCGACGGCGAATTCGCACTCGTCACCATTCCCGCCGCCCTCGGCTTGGGTGCAGCCATGGTGCTGCGACGTCTCCACTAGTCACCACTCCCCCTCAGGAACAACGATGTCCGAGTCACCCCGCCCCATCCCCACCTGCCACCCCGACGAGACCGTCCGCCACTACCTCGACCGAGGGTGGTGGGAACCGGAGACGCTGCCGCAGGCGCTGCGGCGACGAGTCGACGCGACACCCGATGCGGCGGCCGTCAGCGATCCGGCCAATCTCGCCGACCTCACCGGCGCCGCGCCGCGCACCCTCTCCTGGCGCGAATTCGACGACTACACCCTCGATCTGGCGAGTGTGCTGTTCGCGCACGGGGTTCGGCAGGGTGATACCGTCGCCGTCCTGCTGCCGAACTCGGTGGCGCTCACGGCCGTGTACTTCGCGCTGTGGCGGCTCGGCGCGGTGGCCACCCCCATGCCCGCCTCCTATCGGCGGCACGAACTCTCCGGCATCATGGCCGCCACCGGCGCGACCGCCGTCATCACGGTGGGGCGGCTGGCCGACCGGAAGCTCGCACTCGAGGCGGGCGAGGTGGTGCGGACCGTCTTCGCATTCGGACCCGATGCGGCGAATGGCGCTGTCGTCCTGGACGAGACGGACACCGCGGCGCGAGAGCGGGTGCGTGAGTACGAGTCCGGGCTGGCGGTGACGGTCAACGACCGGGTCACCATCTGTTGGACCAGCGGAACCGAGGCCGCGCCGAAAGGAGTGCCGCGCTGTCATGGGGACTGGCTGGCCATGGCGCGCGGAGTGCAGGACGGGCTCCAACTCACCCCGGACGCGGTGGTGCTCAACCCCTTTCCCATGGTGAACATGGCAGGGTTCGCGGGCTCGTTCCTGCCGTGGCTGCTGGTGGGCGGGCATCTGGTGCAGCACCAACCGCTGGACCTGCCGGTGTTCTTCGGGCAGATCGCCCAGCACCGCGTCACCCACACCAGCATGCCGCCCGCGCTGCTCACCATGCTCGTGCAGAACGACGCGCTGCGGGCGAGCACCGACCTCGGCTCGCTGCGGCGAGTGGGCTCGGGCGGGGCGCCGCTGCCACCGGGTGTGGTGCGCCGCTGGCAGGAGGAATTCGGAATCGAGGTGCTCAACTACTTCGGGTCCAACGAGGGCGTATGCCTGCTCGGCGCGCCCGCCGACATTCCGGATCCGACCATGCGGGCGCAGCATCTGCCGCACTACGGGGCGCCCGGGGTGCGGTGGTCCACGCGGCTGGCCGAGAGCACGGCGGTCAAGCTGGTCGATCTCACCACCGGCAAGACGGTGACCGAACCCGGCGGACGGGGTGAGCTGCGGTTGCGCGGCCCGGCCGTATTCGGTGGATACCTGCCGGGCACCGCCGCCGCGGAACCGTTCGACGCGGACGGATTCCTGTGCAGTGGTGACATTTTCGAGCTCTGCGGCGAGGACGGACGGTATCTGCGATTCGTGGACCGGGCGAAGGAGATCATCATTCGAGGCGGGATGAATATCGCGCCCGCGGAGATCGAAGGGCTGCTCACCGATCATCCCGGGGTGGCGGAGGTGGCGATCGTCGGATATCCGGATCCGGTGCTCGGTGAGAAGTGCTGCGCCTTCGTGGTGCCCGCGGCCGGGGCCACCGTCACGCTCGCCGATCTGGTCGCACACCTGAGGGCACTGGAGGTGGCCTCGTTCAAACTGCCCGAACGGCTCGAGCTCGTCGAGGCGCTGCCGCGCAACCCGGTCGGCAAGATTCTGCGGCGGGAGCTGCGCGACACTCTCGCCGCCCAGGATTAGGAGTTCACATGTCCACCAATGCTGTTCACATCCTCGGTGGTAGCCAGACCGATTTCGCCGTCAACTGGCACCGGGCCGGCCGCGAGTTCGACGCGCTGATCGGTGAGAATATCTCGCGCACACTGGAAGCCGCGCGGATCGACGCGTCCGATATCGGCGTCGTGCACGTAGGCAATGCCTTCGGCCAGCTGTTCACCGGGCAGGGACAGCTCGGCGGCATGCCCGCGACCGTACTGCCCGGACTGTGGGGCGTACCCGCCGGCCGACACGAGGCCGCCTGCGCCTCCGGCAGTATGGCCGTGCTGGCCGCCATGGCCGACTTGGAATCCGGACGCTACGACTGTGCGCTCGTGCTCGGCGCGGAACTGGAGAAGACGGTGCCCGGCGCGCAGGCCGCCCGCCATCTGGGAGCCGCCGCCTGGGCCGGACACGAGGAACCGGACACCGACTTCGTGTGGCCGACTATGTTCGCCGCCATCGCCGACGAATACGACCGCCGGTACGGGCTCGACGCCGCCCACCTGCGCGCGATCAGCGAACTCAATATCGGCAATGCCCGCGCCAATCCGCTGGCTCAGACCCGCGATTGGTCGTTCACGACCGAGAGTTTCACCGCCGACGACACCGCCAACCCACCGGTGGCCGGGATGCTGCGCCGCCAGGATTGCAGCCAGATGACCGATGGGGCGGCGGGCGTGGTGCTGGTCTCGGATCGGTTCCTGGACCGGCGTGGCGGTGTGCCGTACGCGACGATCACCGGTTGGGGGCATCGCACCGTCGGCCTCCCACTGAACGCCAAACTCCGCGCCGCCGTCGACGACCCCTACGTGTTCCCGCACCTGCGGCAGACCGTGCGCGACGCCCTCGACCGCGCCCACCTCACCGATATCACCGAGGTGGACGGCATCGAGGTACACGACTGCTTCTCCATGTCCGAATACCTCGCCATCGACCACCTCGGCATCACCCCGCCCGGCGAGAGCTGGAAGGCCATCGAATCCGGTGCGATCGCCCGCGACGGAACCACCCCGATCAACCCCGGCGGCGGCCTCATCGGCATCGGCCACCCCGTCGGCGCGACCGGCGTCCGCATGCTCCTCGACGCCTACCGGCAGGTCACCGACCAAGCGGGCGAGTACCAACTCCCCGGAGCCCGCCGCTACGCCACCGTCAATATCGGCGGCAGCGCGACCACGGTCGCCAGCTTCGTCGTCGAGGCCGCGTGAACGATCGACGCGCATGGGATGGAAAGATCGGGTTCCGTGCGAGTACTGGTGCAGCGGGTGAGTTCGGCGGCGGTCTCCGTCGACGGTGAGGTGGTGGGTCGGATCGATCCGGCCGGGCACGGTGCGCCGCACGGCCTGGTCGCGCTCGTCGGCGTCACCCACAGCGATACCGGGGCCACCGCGAAAGCTCTGGCCGACAAGCTGTTTCGGCTGCGTATTCTCGATGGTGAACGCTCCGCCGCTGATCTCGACGCGCCCATTCTCGTCATCAGTCAGTTCACCCTCTACGCCGACACCGCCAAGGGTCGTCGGCCCTCCTGGTCGGCCGCTGCTCCGGGATCGGTGGCCGAACCCTTGGTCGACGCCTTCGCCACCACCCTGCGTGAACTCGGTGCGACGGTCGCGACCGGGCGGTTCGGCGCGCATATGCAGGTGGAGCTGGTCAACGACGGCCCGGTCACGCTGCTGCTGGAAGGCTGACCCCGGATTCGGCGTGACCGCGCGGCAACCCGTTCCCTCGGTACTGTGGCGGTCATGCTCGTGTGGATCAACGGCCCCTTCGGGGGCGGCAAGACCCAGACCGCATACGAACTCCATCGCCGCCTGCCCGGCAGTGTGGTGTGCGATCCGGAAATGGTCGGGTTCGGGCTGCACCGGACCATGCCACGCGCGCTGCGCGGCGACTTCCAGGACCTGCCCGCCTGGCGACAGGGGGTGTTCGAGGTGTTGGATCTGGTGCTGAACGAGCACGACGGACCCGTCATTGCCCCGATGACCGTAGTGAACCCGGCCTACTTCGCCGAGACGGTCGGCCGACTGCGCGAAACCGGCCATGACGTCAAGCACTTCGCGCTGTTGGCCAGTCGCGAAACCGTCCTCGAGCGCCTGCGGGAGCGTTCCCTGATCCGACTCGGTCTGCGCGGCGACACCTTCGCCGCCGCCAATGTGGACCGCTGCCTGGACGCGCTCCGAGACACCGAGTTCGCCGACCACATTCACACCGACGACATCGGGGTCACGCAGGTGGCCGATCGAATAGCCGAATCCTGCGGACTCCGGCTCACGCCGAATTCCGACGGCCGACTCCGTGCCAGGCTGCGGCGGGCCGGAGTGGGCATCCGGCATATCCGGTTCTAGGCCCCGGAGATTCAGGCACACAGGTCCCGGTGGCGGGCACCACCTCGGAGATCCAGCGGCGCAGCTGCGTCTCGTCCTCGGATTCGGGCCAGTAGACGAAGGTGTCGAATCCGGACTCACGGGCCAGGTCCGCCAGGATGCGGGACCAGCCGGCGGCATCGGTGCGGATGGGCTCCTCGCCGCGCAGCGTCACCGGGCCGGGGGCGTCGGTAATGGTGCCGACCAACTGTGCCATGCGGGTGATCGCCGCCGGATCGCGTCCGGCGTCGGCGGCCGCCGCGGAGATGGTCCGCTGAGCGGCTGGCCATTTCCCTGCCGGCCGGTAATGCGGGATGGGCGCGGCGGAGGGGTACGGTGGCGCAACAGCTCAGAGGTTCAAATGCAGCCTGAGTGCCCGATCCAGCCTTGTCACCGTACCTGCGGGAAGGCGACCCAGAACTCGGCCGACCCGCTCCACGGATACCGACCGCACTTGTTCGGCTTGAGCCTTCGAGGGCACCCGCAAACCTGGAACGTCTTCGAGTAGAACTTGAAAGGGGAATGTCTTCTCGACGTTGCTGGTGACCGGTACGACCGTCACGACGCCACGGCCCAGCTCCACCGCCCGCCGGTTGGCGCCATCATTGCTGACGACAACGGCTGGACGCCGCTTGGCGACCTCGTTGCCCCGAACCGGATCGAAGTCCACCAGTACGATATCCCCGCGCCGCATCACGCCAGCCCGTCATCAGCAGCAGCCGACCACACAGACTCCTCGTCAGAACTTTCCCACTCGTCCCACGCCTGCTCGTAGGCATCCTCCAGCGCACGGGCGCGCAGGAGCGCGATCGCCTTCTGCACAGCGGCGGATCGGCCAGGCAGCCCGGCTCGACACACTTCCGCATCGAGCGTCGCCAGATCCTCTTCGGTCAGGCTCACACTCAGCTTCATACTTTGATGCTACCACCGGTAGGAACGCCTGGTGCCTGGGATCCACCGCAGAGACGGGCCACCTCGACACGAGGCGGCACGAATAGCCGTGGGGATTACTCCGGGCGCAGAGTCAGGATGCGGGGGCCGTCCTCGGTGACGGCGACCGTGTGCTCCCAGTGGGCGGCGCGGGAGCCGTCGGTGGTGACCACGGTCCAGTCGTCTTCCAGGGTCTTGGTTTCCGTGGTGCCGAGGGTGAGCATGGGCTCGATGGCCAGGACCGAACCGACCACCAACTGCGGACCCTTACCGGGCTTGCCCTCGTTGGGGAGGAACGGGTCCATATGCATTTCGCGGCCGATGGCGTGGCCGCCGTAGCCGTCGACGATGCCATAGGCGCGGCCGTGTTCGGCCTCGGCGGCGCGGGTACCGAGTTCGATGGCGTGCGAAACGTCGGTGAGGCGGTTGCCCGCCACCATGGCGGCGATCCCGGCCTCCATGGACATCTTGGTGGCCTCGCTCAGCAGCCGGTCGGCCTCGATGAGGCTGCCGACACCGAAGGTCCACGCCGAATCGCCGTGCCAGCCGTCGAGGATCGCACCGCAGTCGATGGACACCAGATCACCCTCGGCCAGCACATCCTCGGTCGACGGGATGCCGTGCACCACCCGGTCGTTCACCGATGAACAGATGGAGCCGGGGAAGCCGTGGTAACCCTTGAACGACGGGATCGCCCCGGCCTCGCGGATCACCTGCTCGGCCACCTCGTCCAGCTCCAGGGTGGAGACCCCGGGCTTGGCGGCGTTACGCACCGCCACCAGGGCGCGGCCGACGACAGCGCCGGCCGCCGCCATGGCGTCCAGTTCACCGGCGGTGCGGAACGGCACCACCTTCTTGTGCTTGCGCCCGAAGACCATTCAGCGACCCAGCGCTTTGAGCGCCCGTGCGTTCACGTCGTCGATCTCGCCGACGCCCTCCACCGTCACCACCAGCCCGTCGTAATGCTCGAGCAGCGGCTCGGTCTCCTCGCGGTAGACGCGCATCCGGTTGCGGATGGTCTCCTCGTTGTCGTCGTCGCGGCCGCGGGCGAGCATGCGCTCCACCACCACGTCCTCGGCGACCACGAAGCAGAGCACCGCGTCCAGCTTCTTGTCGGCCTGGGTCAGCATCTTCTCCAGCGCCTCCGCCTGATCGACGGTGCGCGGGTAGCCGTCCAGCACGAAGCCGTTCACCGCGTCCGGCTCGGCGATGCGGGCCTCGACCATGCGATTGGTGACATCGCTGGGAACCAGGTTCCCGGCGTCCATGTACTTCTGCGCTTCGCGGCCCAGCGCGGTCTGCTGGCTGATGTTGGCGCGGAAGAGATCCCCGGTGGAGATGTGCGGCACACCCAGCTTTTCCGACAGCAGAACGGCCTGCGTACCCTTGCCAGCCCCCGGCGGTCCGAGCAGAACAACTCTCACTTGAGGAACCCTTCGTAATTTCGATTCATCAGCTGGCTCTCGATCTGCTTGACCGTATCGAGGCCGACGGACACGATGATCAGCACCGCAGTACCGCCGAACGGCAAGTTCTGCACACCGGTGTTATTGCCCATATTGAGGAAGACATTCGGCAGCACCGCCACCGCGCCGAGGTAGATGGAGCCCGGCAGGGTGATGCGGCTGAGCACGAAGTTCAGATAATCCGCGGTCGGCTTGCCCGGGCGGTAACCCGGAATGAAGCCGCCGAATTTCTTCATCTCGTCCGCGCGCTCCTCCGGATTGAAGGTGATCGCGACGTAGAAGTAGGTGAAGAACACGATCAGCGCGAAGTAGATCGTCACGTACACCGGATTGCTCGGATTGACCAGATACTTCTGGATCTGCTCCTGCCACCAGGCGGGATCACCGGAGGTGTCCTGCGTCAGCTGCGCCACCAGGTTCGGCAGGTACAGCAGCGAGGACGCGAAAATCACCGGGATCACACCGGCCTGGTTGACCTTCAACGGCAGATAGGTCGACGAACCGCCGTACATCTTGCGGCCCACCACGCGCTTGGCGTACTGCACCGGAATCCGGCGCTGACCCTGCTCGACGAAGATGACGGCGACGATGACCGCGAAGGCGGCCAGCACGACCAGGGCGAACTTCATGTGGGACCCGCTGTCCCAGATCATCTTGCCCTCGGCCGGGATGCGCGCCGCGATACCGGCGAAGATGAGCAGCGACATACCGTTGCCGACGCCCTTTTCGGTGATCTGCTCACCGAACCACATGACCAGCGCCGCACCGGCGGTCATGACCAGCACGATGATGATCATGCCGAAGATGGAGGTATCGGCCAGGATGTCGTCGGGGCACCCGCGCAGCAGCTGTCCGCGCGCTGCGAGCGCCACCAGACCCGTCGCCTGCAGGACCGCCAGCGCGATCGACAGGTACCGGGTGTACTGGGTCATCTTCGTCTGACCCGCTTGGCCTTCTTTGCGCAGTTCCTCGAACCGCGGAATGACGACGGTCAGCAGCTGGATGATGATGCTCGCGGTGATGTACGGCATGATGCCGATCGCGAACACGGACAGCTGCAGCAGCGCGCCGCCGGAGAAGAGGTTGATGAGCTGGTAGATACCGGCGGAATCACCACCGGAGACCAGATCCACACACTTCTGGATGTTCTGGTAGTCGACGCCCGGTGAAGGCAGCGCGGCACCGACGCGGTAGAGCGCGACGAGGCCCAGCGTGAAGAGAATCTTCCGCCGTAAGTCCGGGGTCCGGAAAGCCGACACGAAGGCGGAAAGCACAGATCCTCCTGGCTAACGACATGGGTCAGGCCATGGCTTCAGCGATTGCGGGAAACGCCGATCCCCATGACGGTGTTGGCAGACAACACTTGAACTTTAACAGTGGCACCGGACGAGCTCTCCACTCGTCCGGTGCCGCTGTGTTTTCAGCCTACCGTCAGGCCAGCTCGGTGGCAGTGCCACCGGCCGCGGTGATCTTCTCCTTGGCGGAGCCGGAGAACTTGTCGGCGGAAACCTGAACGGCCACACCGATTTCGCCCTCGCCGAGCACCTTCACGAGCTCGTTCTTGCGAACGAGGCCCGCGGCGACCAGCTCGGCCTTGCCGATCTCGCCGCCCTGGGGGAACTTCGCGGCGATATCACCGACGTTCACGACCTGGTACTCGGTGCGGAACGGGTTGGTGAAGCCCTTCAGCTTGGGCAGACGCATGTGGATCGGCATCTGCCCGCCCTCGAAGCGGACGGGAACATTCTTGCGAGCCTTCGTACCCTTGGTACCGCGGCCCGCGGTCTTACCCTTGGACGCCTCACCGCGACCCACACGGGTCTTCTCGGTCTTGGCTCCCGGGGCAGGACGCAGGTGGTGCAACTTGATGGTCATGCCTTAAACCTCCTCAACCTGAACGAGGTGGCGCACGGCATTGATCAGGCCACGGTTCTGCGGGTTGTCCTCGCGAACCACGGACTTGCGGATACCGCGCAGCCCGAGGGTGCGAAGCGACTCGCGCTGATTCGCCTTGGCGCCGATGCTCGACTTGATCTGGGTCACCTTGAGCTCAGCCATGTCAGACTCCCTGTCCGGCACGCGCACGCAGCATGCCCGCGGGAGCGACATCCTCGATCGGCAGACCGCGGCGGGCGGCCACCTCTTCCGGACGCTGGAGCATCTTCAGCGCGGCAACGGTCGCGTGCACAACGTTGATGGCGTTGTCGCTACCCAGCGACTTGGCCAGAATGTCGTGGATGCCGGCGCATTCCAGCACGGCACGCGCCGCACCACCGGCGATCACACCGGTACCGGGCGAAGCCGGACGCAGCATGACCACACCGGCGGCCGCCTCACCCTGAACCGGGTGGGTGATGGTGGAGCCGATCATGGGAACGCGGAAGAAGCCCTTGCGAGCCTCCTCGACACCCTTCTGGATGGCCGCGGGAACTTCCTTGGCCTTGCCGTAGCCGACGCCGACCAGACCGTTGCCGTCACCCACGATCACGAGGGCGGTGAAGCTGAAGCGACGACCACCCTTCACGACCTTGGAGACACGGTTGATGGCGACGACGCGCTCGAGCTGGTTGGTCTTCTCGGCCGCCTGCTCGTTCCGGCGGTCGCCGCGGCGACCCCGGTTGTCGCGGTCATTGCTGTTCTGTCCGGCGGGTCCGTTGCCGCCGTCACGCCGCTGACGTCCCGGCATCAGACAGTCCTTCCGTTCACGCAGGCGGGGCCTGCACTGTGCACAGTGTTGATCATCAGAACTTCAGCCCACCTTCGCGAGCGGCATCGGCGAGGGCCGCGATGCGGCCGTGGTAGTCGTGACCACCACGGTCGAACACGACCGCCTCGACACCGGCGGCCTTGGCGCGGGCGGCGAGCAGCTCGCCGACCTTGGCGCTCTTGGCGGACTTGTCGCCCTCGAACGCGCGCACATCGGCCTCGATGGTGGACGCGGCGGCAATGGTCTTGCCGGCCGAGTCGTCCACCAGCTGGGCGTGCAGGTGCCGCGAGGAGCGGTTCACCACGAGACGCGGACGCTCGGTGGTTCCGGCGATCTTCTTGCGCAGACGGAAGTGACGGCGGGTCTTCGACAGACGCCGCGCGGTCGAAACATCCGTGCCGGCCGGCTTGCGCCGGGCCTTCTGGTTGTCAGTTTGTGCCATGGCTTACTTACCCGTCTTTCCGACCTTGCGGCGCACGACCTCACCGGCGTAGCGGATGCCCTTGCCCTTGTACGGATCGGGCTTGCGCAGACCGTGGATCACCGCGGCGATCTGGCCGACCTTCTGCTTGTCGATGCCGGACACGGAGAACTTGGTGGGCGACTCGACCGCGAAGGTGATGCCCTCCGGGGCCTCGACCGGAACCGGGTGCGAGTAGCCCAGGGCGAACTCCAGGTTCGAGCCCTTGGCCTGCACGCGGTAACCGACGCCGAAGATCTCCATCTTCTTCTCGTAGCCCTGGGTCACACCGACGATCATGTTGTTGATCAGGGTGCGGGTCAGACCGTGCAGCGAGCGGTTCTCCCGCTCGTCGTTCGGGCGGGCCACCTCGAGCTCACCGCTCTCGGCCTTGGTCACCACGATCGGCTCGGCGACCACGTGCGAGAGAGTTCCCTTGGAACCCTTCACCGTGACCTGCTGGCCGTCGATGGTCACCTCGACACCGGCGGGAACTGTGATCGGCTTCTTACCGATACGCGACATTGTTCCTACCTCCCTTACCAGACGTAGGCGAGGACTTCGCCGCCCACGCCCTGCTGCTTGGCCTGACGGTCAGTGAGCAGACCGGACGACGTGGAGATGATCGCCACGCCGAGGCCGCCGAGCACCTTGGGCAGGTTGGTGGACTTCGCGTACACACGGAGACCGGGCTTCGAGACACGACGCACACCCTGCAGGGAGCGCTCACGGCTCGGGCCGTACTTCAGGTCGACGATCAGGGTCTTACCGACCTCCGCATCCTCGGAGCGGTAGTCGGCGATGTAGCCCTCGCGCTTGAGGATCTCGGCGATGTTCGCCTTGAGCTTCGAGTGCGGGGCCTTCACCTGATCGTGGTACGCCGAGTTGGCGTTGCGCAGACGGGTGAGGAAGTCTGCGATCGGATCAGTCATGGTCATAGGTTGACCGCTACCTTTCTCGCCGCGGTTCCCATTCAGCACCGTCACACGGGCGGTCGTGGGCCTACGACAATTCGGCTCGGTCCGGCCGACAGCATGTCGACCGGATGATTCACAGCGGCCCGGAACACGCCGCACGCGGACGCATGCGGACACAGATGTGCCCGAGCAACCGGTCTAGTGTAGGCAACGCCGCTGGTCTCGCCAAATCCGGGGGTCGATCCGACACGTGGCTGACCGGCGACGATCGCCCGACCGCTCGGATTGCCGACCGACAACGCGGTCGCGTAAGTTCACCCGTCACCAGGGGCACCGCGGATCGGGCTGCGGGCGAGGATGTTTCGAAGGCGGGTGGGGATGACCGGCGACGCGAACCGGAGAAGATGCGGGCGCTGGCCACGCATGTCCGCGACCGCGCCACACGATCTCCGGAAATACACCGGTAGCGGGAACGCGGGCCGGTGGTCCGAACGGAATCCCGAGCAGGACACGGGTCTGAAGCCTGGTACTTACGTACCGCTCCCGGGACGGTGATGAGGATGCACAACACGAGAATGGGAGTTTTCGCGGCTATCGCGATTGTTTGGCTGAGCGGCTGCTCCGAAACGGCACAGCAAGACCTTGCGGTGCCCAGATGCGAATCGATATTCGACCTGCTCGAGGTTCCCGAATCACTTGGCTCCAGCGACCGCTTCAACGCGGCGTTGGAGGACTTCAGCAATCGAGAGGGTAACTACCGTCTGGGCGACATCACCGTGGCGGCGGGATGGACCGAGGACTGGGACCGCGTCGTCGAGGTACGGACGAATATCACCGACGGCAAGCTGAACAGCAAGGCTGAAACAGAAAGCTGCTGGAGAAATCTGCCGGAATCCGACGGCGAAGGATACCGGCCGCAGGAGTACTATCTCTTCATAAAGAACAAGGAACCCGTTCAGGTAGTTCCGTGGCCGGATGTGGTCGGCGAGCTCAAGTTCGGTGATCACGGCGCGTTGACGCGAGATTCCCTCCTCTCCTCCGATGGCAACGGCTGGATAGTCGCCCACCCGTAGTAGCAAACAGGCGGATTACCAAGGGAGGCGTTCCGGCAACGGCGACGAAGCTATGGTGAAGGCTCGAAAAACCGCACTGGCTGCTGTAGCGGCGATCTTTATCGGTGGCTGCTCCAGCACTCCGCAGGAAGATCTCGCGGTGCCCGTTTGCACATCGACATTCGACCTGCACGACAGGGCCGAGCCACTTGGAGCCGGTGAGCGGCTGAATGCGGAGCTGACGAATTTCAGCCGCAGTGCCGAGCCGTTCCTGATGGTAGATGTGACTCGTGCGGCTGGGTGGTCCGACGAGTGGGACAGAATGGTACAGGTATCTACCGGCACAACTGCGGGGAAATTGAACAGGAACGCCGGGACGGAGTACTGCTGGGAAAACCTTCCCACCTCCGCAGGATTCGATGAATCCTATCCGCCGGAGTTCTATCTGTTCACGAGGGGCGGGCAGCCTGTTCAAACGGTCCGGTGGCCGGAAGCGGTCAGCATCATTCAGTTCGGCGACCACGATGCGTTGACCAAGGAGTCCGTTCTGGTAGTCGACGCCGAGGGGTGGATCGTTCCTCAGTAATAGGGACTACATCGGCGTCCCCCCGTGGTACGACGACAGCAGTCGGCCGCGCGCCTACGTTCGAGGCATGAACAGGGAGGGTTCGCGGGCCAGGTCGTTGCCGCGTCGCATCGGTCGCTACGCGATGCTCGGGACCGCCGGGCTCACCGTGTGCGCGGTCGTGGTGGCGGCGGTGCTCGGGGTGGGGTCGTGGTGGTGGGGGCGGCGGGATGATGCCAAGGCTCGGATGAGCACGTCGGGGCCGTATGAGGCTTCGTTGGGGTCGGTGCGGTCGCATCCGTTGCCGGGGTGGTTTCGGGATGCGAAGTTCGGGGTCATGGTGCATTGGGGGCCGTATTCGGTGCCGGGGTTCGCGCCGGTGGGGCGGACGTTCGCGGAGACGCTGCGGGAGGATTACGGGCATGCGCTGACGCGGAGTCCGTATGCGGAGGACTATGCGAATCAGATCAAGGATCCGGGGACGCCTGCGGCCGCGTTTCATCGGGAGCGGTACGGCGATGCCGACTATGCGGATCTGGCGCTGGAGTTCGAGCGTGGGCTGGACGCGTGGGATCCCGACGCCTGGGCGCGGACGTTTCGGGAGAGCGGTGCGTCCTATGTGGTGTTGACAGCCAAATATGCCGACGGGTATTCGCTGTGGCCGACCGCGGTGCGGAATCCGCATGCGCCGGAATTCCATTCGACGCGCGATCTGGTGGGGGAACTCGCGCGGGCGGTGCGGGCGCAGGGGATGCGGTTCGGGCTCTACTACTCGGGCGGCGTGGACTGGACATTCCATCCGGCGGTGGTCGAGACCCTCGGCGACTATGCGTTCGGACCCTACGCGGAGGGCTATCCGGAGTACGCCGAGGCGCAGGTGCGGGAACTCATCGAACGGTACGAACCCGATCTGCTGTGGAACGACATCGGCTGGCCGACCGGGCAGCAGCGGCTCAACGCGCTGTTCGCCGACTACTACAACACCGTGCCGGACGGGGTGGTCAACGACCGGTGGGAGACGGCGTCGTTCCTACGCGAGGTCATCTCACTCGGCCCCGTGCGGTGGATCTTCGACCAGGTCATGCGGCGGGTGCTGGCCGAGCCGGGCGCGGCCGAGCGGGTCACCACACCGCCCGACGTGCCGCACAGCGACTTCCGCACCCCGGAGTACACCGGGTTCGACACCGTGCAGGAGAAGTTCTGGCAGCAGGACCGCGGTATCGGCGGATCGTTCGGATACAACCGGCAGGAGACCGACGCGGACTACGCGCCGCCGGAGGAACTGCTGACCAGCCTGGTGCAGGCCGCCGCGAACAACGGGGCGCTGCTGCTGAACGTCGGTCCTACGGGCACCGGGGAGATCGTGCCCGAGCAGCGACACCGACTGGATGCCATCGGGGCCTGGCTGCGGGTGAACGGCGAGGCGATGGACGGTACCCGGCCGTGGGAGGTCTCCTCGGCGCGGACCGCCGACGGGACGCCGGTCATGTTCACGCGCAGGGGATCTCGGGTGTACGCGATTCTGCTTGGGCGACCGGCGGGACCGGTGACGCTGCGCGACATCCAGCTCGATGGAACCGCACGAATGCTCGGCTCCGGAGCACCGGCCCAAGTGCGCCGGGTCGGCACGGACACGGTGCTGGACGCGGCGTTCACCGGGTCGTTCGCACCGGTCGTCGCGGTCACGACCGAGTGAATCGGCGGGCGTGTGATCGGCCCCTCCGTCGATTCGCAGAAAACGGAGATTCTTCGCGGGAATTGTGAGGAGGGTGGCTGGCAGTTACCGATGAACCGCCTACGTAGATCCGAGATCGAACTACTCGGCACTCGACTGACCGCCGACTGTCGCCGACCGCCACGCGGAGAAGACGACCAGCGGGAAAGGCAACCAGATCGACCAACGACGACCCACTGGAAACCATCGCGGCACCACATTGAAAATGTCGATATCACATGACTATCACCATTCTGCCGCAACGGAATTCGCGATAGAATCAATGGATGAATCCGGAGGGGGACGCGCCAGGCGGTGGTATCGCGGCCGGGTTGTCGGCCGCGATGGACACCCTGCTCGCGACCGACCTCACCGGGTTCTCGGATTCCGATCTCGTGGGCGTGATGCGGGAATTGGAATCGGTGCGGTGCCGGATGGCGGCGTTGTCGCATCGGATGATCGCCGAGGTCGAGGGCAGGCATCTGTGGGAACGCGCCGGAGCCAAGGGGATGCGGGGCTATCTGATCGATGTGCTGCGCCTGTCGGCCGCTGAGGCGGGAGCGCGAGTGCGGGCGTCGGTTCCGTTGCGGCCCCGCGTGTTCTGCGGAGAGTCGACCCCGGCACTGTTGCCGACCACCGCGAGCCTGCAAGCCGAAGGGGTGGTGTCGCCCGAGCACGCGCGGGTGATCATGCGGGTGATGGAGCGGGTGCCGAACGCGGTCCCGGCCGAGCGCAAGGCCGAGGCCGAACAGCAACTCGCCCACGCGGCCACGCAGATGCCGCCGGAGTATGTGACCAAGGTCGGGCAGGTGCTGTTGACCTGTCTGGACCCCGACGGGGTCCTCACCAACGACGACGACCGTGCCCGACGCCGCGAACTGCTGGTGGGCAAGCAGCGTGTCGATGGCATGAGCGAGATCAAAGGCGTGCTCGACCCACAGTTGCGAGCCCTGTTGGATGTGGTGCTAGCCAAGTGGGCACGCCCGGGCATGTGCAATCCCGAAGACCCCGCCAGTCCCCGCATGGGACCCGGGGCTCTCGACAAAGACGCGGTCGATGCCGCCGCGCGGCGGGATCGGCGTAGTGCCGGGCAACGCAATCATGACGCGCTCAAGGCGTTTCTCGCTGCGGGAGGTGGCCCGCAGAACCTCGGTAGTCATCGGGGTGTGCCCGTCTCGGTGGTCCTGACCTTGAGCCTGACCGATCTGCAAGCCGGGTCCGGGTACGCGCACACCGCGTCGGGTTCGGTGATGTCGATCCCCGACGCCCTGCGCATGGCCGAGGGCAGCTATCCATTGTTGATGCTGTTCGACGGTCAGGGGTTACCGCTGCACCTGGGGCGCGGCAGATACCGGTTGGCGTCGCCGTGGCAGCGGCTGGCGTGTATCGCCGCCGACCGAGGCTGCACCCGCCCCGGCTGTGAAGCCCCGGCCACGATGTGCGCGGTACACCACATGATCCCGTGGCTGCGCGGTGGCCGCACCGACATCGACAACCTCACCCTGGTCTGCGACCGCTGCCACGCCCAGATCCCCGAGGACGCCGAGGACCCGACCGGCTGGGCCACCCTAGGACGCGGCAGCGGCAGCCGCCTCGCCAACAGCAGCAGTGGCATCGGCGGCGGTGGCAGCAGCAACCGCAGTGTCGGTGGCAGCGGGGTCGATAGCAGCGGTGTCGGTAGCGGGCGATATCCCGGCCGTGTCGTGTGGGCACCCCCGACCCGTATCCACCCCGCCCGGGCTCCCCGCGTGAACCTGCACCACCACCCGCAGCAGTGGCTCACAAACCACCACGGCCCACGCCCGGGACAAGCCCGGGGCGATCACCTACGCCAATAGGCCGCGCCGCAACACGACCCACTCGTCGACAACACCACCCCCGGCCGGGCTCGTGAGCCGGGGGTAGAAGCAGGCCACACAGCCGCATGTCGGCGAGAATCGGCCCAGGCGCATCACACTCGCCGATGCCCTCCTGAATGAAAGACGCCGAGATCACCTCATTCATGATTCTTGTTACATCGACAACGCAGTGACCAGCGTCTCGTCTCGAGTGACCAACCGCAGTCGTGGCGGATGTCGGCGTCGAGGGACAGTTGCCAGATGGTTCACGTTGGAGCGCAACGATGCAGAGCGGCGACTCGCGTTGCAATACTGACGGCTTCGGAGAACGCCGCAGCCCCTCCCGAATCGATCTCGGGAGGGGCTACGGCGTTCCCTGGGCTCGAGCGCCCCCTCATGGGTCTCGAACACCGCACGGGCCGGGGCGATGCGCTCAGGCGTCGATGCTGCGGTCCTTGGTCTCCACGATCAGCCGGGTGCACAGCACACTAACCACGGACAGCGCCGCCAGCAGCACGCCCACCCAGAACGAGCCGGGACCGGCGAGCAGTTTGGTGGCGATCAGCGGTGGCAGCGCGCCGCCCAGAATGCCCGCCAGGTTGTAGCCCATACCCGCGCCGGTGTAGCGGTAGCGGGCCTGGAACATCTCCGGCAGCAGCGCACCCGCCGGACCATAGGCGATCCCGAAGACGGCCAGGGTGCCGAACAACCCGATGGCGAAGGCGGCCGGGCCGCCGATGTCGAGAATCGGGAAGAGCGCCAGGGTCCAGGGCACCGCGACGGCGCAGGAGACCATGATGACGCGGCGGCGGCCCACCCGATCCGACCACAGTGCCGAAGCGGCGGTGGCCAGGCCGAAGACGATCGCGGCGAGCATCCCCATGGTGAGGATGTAGTCACGGGACAGCTTCAGGGTGCCGACGCCGTAGCTGGTGAGGAAGGCCGTGCCCGTGTAGAAGAGGGAGAACAGGCTGGTCAGCGCACCTGCCGCGATCAGGATCTCCTTGGGCTGGTACCGCACGGCGTCCAGGAAGGGCAGGCTGCGCGCGGCCGGTGCGGGCTCGCGCACCCGATCCCGGAACACCGGTGTCTCCGCGACCGCCAGCCGCACCCACAGTCCCACGCCGACCAGCGCGAACGACAGGATGAACGGAATCCGCCAGCCATAATCCAGGAAGGCGTCACTGGTGGTGCCGAGGGTGCGGCTCGCGATCAGGAAGGTGCCGCTGGACAGGAAGAACGCGAAGGCGGGACCCAACTGCGGGAACATGGCGTACAGGCCGCGCTTGCCCGGCGGCGCGTACTCCGCGGTGAGCAGGGTCGCGCCGGCCCATTCACCGCCGACCGCGAAACCCTGCAGAAAGCGCATGGCCACCAGCAGCACCGGGGCCCAGATGCCGATGCCGCCGGGGAACAGCCCGAAGGCCCCGGAGTCGTACCCGGGCAGCAGCCCGATGGCGACGGTGGCGAAGCCCATGATGAGCAGCGTCCACACCAGGGTGCGCTTGCGGCCGATGCGATCGCCGAAGTGGCCGAACAGGATCGCGCCCACCGGCCGGGCGAAGAAGGCGACCGCGAAGGTCGCGAACGACGCCAGGGTAGCCGTCGACGGATCGGCCGCCGGGAAGAACACCGTCGGGAACACCAGCGCAGCGGCGGTGCCGTAGATGAAGAAGTCGTAGAACTCGATCGTGGTGCCGATCGAACTGGCCGCCGCCACCCGTCGCAGGCTGGTGCGCCGAACCGGGGTGGTCACCGCACCCGTCGGCTCGCTCGGTGGCGGATTGTCTTTCATGGTCGTCACCGTGGGTCTCACTCTCTCGCGAACCCCGGCGCCTCATCACGCCGGGTGCGATCACGGTAGTTACCTGCATCACACCCGCAGCACCCCCGAAATGGGGTAGGGCGCTACTCGATCAGCCGAACGCTGGCGAAGATCTCGCGCGCCAACTCCGGGGTCACCTCGCCGTCGACTTCGCGGTCGGCGGCGATGGTAAGCACCAGCATGGGGTGCTGCGGACCGGGAAAGGCGAAGGTGTACACCGAGAATCGGGTGCTGGCGCACTCGGCGCTCTTCGGCGTCCAGGTTCCGGAGGTCTCCGCCATCTGCCCGGTGATACCGCTCAGGATGGTGACCGGAGCGGCCTCGGAGGTCCGGCGGCCCCATTCCGGACCCTCGAAACCGAGTTCCGCCACCCGCCGGGCCACCTCGGCGGCGGCCACAGCCGGATCTTCCTGATTCGACCGGTGGACGAAAGTGACGGTGCGCGTGGAGGACTCGCAGTAGTCCTTGCCGTCGACGGTGGTTCCGGTGCCGGACATGCGACCGCTGTCGCCCTCGAATCCGCGGATGAGGCCCGGCTTGTCCACCGTCCACTCGGCAGGCACGTCGTAGGCCACTCCCCGGGATGCCACCTCCACCCCCTGGTATCCGGGCAGTACCGCGACGGTGGTGGCGGGCGTTCGAGGCGGCATTGTGATGGTGCCCGGCGGCGGCGAGGTCGTCCGCGGCACGGAGAGTGCCAGGCGGGTTGAGGGGGTGTCGCGGGTGTCGTCGCTCGACGACGGGGCGAACAGTCCGGCAACCACCACGGCGGCCAGCACCAGCACGACGCCGATCACGCCGAGTAGCGGCCCGGCGGTGTTGCGTCGAGGCGGGGGCGGCGGCACCGCACCGACCTCGGTGTACCGCGCCTGGAACGGATTGCGATGGTCCTCCAGCGCCGGAAACTCGAACGGCTGATGCGGCATGTTCTCGAGCGGCGGATACTCGAACGGCCCCGGTTGCGGCGTCGGCCGCGCTCCAGGCACTCCCGGCCGTCCAGATTCCGGCGTCCGCCACGCATTGTTGTGCACCACGGACCTGATTCTGTTCGATCACGCCCGGTCACGCACGCGAGACTCCTGTCCACGACGTGCTCGAGCCGTCAGCTGAACCCGCCGAGGCCTCACGACGGCCCTACCCGGACAGTGTCCGGTGATGTCGATCATGGCCGATGCTGGGGACCGGGCCCCTTCATCACCGGAGCGTTGCAGGTTCAGCTGAAGATCAACATGCTCGAGCGTCGCTCCAACGAGAAGGCAGGACGCGAATCCTCGACCGACGCGATTCGCGACGCCGCGCAGGCCCTCACCGATGCGGGCAACTCGGTCGAGCAAAGCGCTGCGATCCTAATCGCCCCGCGTCGGCGCTCCACACGGCTCTGACCGAATATGCCTCCGCCGCACACTCATTCGCCGATCAGATGAACAAGTTGATGCTGGGAGCCAGCGAAGACAACGCGTTCATGACAACCCAGCCGGTAATTCGTCGCCAAACAGAAGGCGACCGACCTCTGCACCTGAGCCGCCGGGGATCACGGCGGGCGAATTCGCCTCCGACTTCGCCTAGGACACCGAACCGGGAGGCGAAATCCACTGC